>CAILTZ010000774.1 GCA_903837255.1 uncultured Pirellula sp.
CCCCCGAGATTTCCCAACCTTTGTTTCATGTGCACCCTTCAGGTTGCGGATCGTTCCGGCACCTGAACCAGCCAAATAGCCATTTGCAAACTCTCTACGCCGCGAGGCCTCTCATGTTATTGAAATTCCTTCGATCCAACACCAAGACATTTTCCGTCGGCACGCTCGGTGCAATGCTCGCATGTAGCCAAGTGGTGTTTGCCCAAGCTCCTGCGGAGGTTAAGGACTACGCCAATCATGTCCTGCCGGTCCTGCGTGCCAACTGCTTGGCCTGCCACAACACGCAGAAGGCCGAGGGTGGACTCAATCTCGAATCCTATGAGAAACTATCCAAAGGTGGTGACAGCGGCGTCTCGTTCGTTGCAGGCAAGGGGCTCGAGAGCGAATTGGTCCGACGGGTCAGAGCGACCGACGAATCGGTCATGCCACCGGACAAGAACGCCGTGGGTGCCAAACGATTGACACCTGAGGAAGCCAACCTCATCCAAGCTTGGATCGATGCAGGAGCTCCTGCAGGGGTGCTCAAGCCTGCCAATGTTGCCCAGTGGAAGCAGGTCCCGGATACCGTTCGACCGATGTATGCGATGGCAGCCAGTCCTGATGGTCAATGGGTTGCTACTGGACGGGCCAATCAGACATTGGTGTACCGCTGGCCATCCTTGGACGGAGCCGCCGACGTTGCATTCCTGGTCGATCCGGCGGCTCAGACACAGCTTCAGACGGCACTTCCGGTCGCTCACTTGGACATGGTTCAATCGGTGGCGATCAGCCCAGACGCTTCGCGCATTGCGACCGGTGGTTTCCGAGATGTCAAAATCTGGAAAAGAAACACGGGGGTTGCCGAAGACGGAATCGGAGCGTTGCTCAAGGGTGCTCATGCAGTGTCGATTGCGAGCAACGGAGTGGCGATAGCCAAGGCGACGCGCGCTCCGACGCTCGAGATTGTCCGTGCGGACAAAGGGTCCGTATCGCATACCCTCGAGTGCCCGAGCGTCGTGGCCTCGATGGCTTGGAGCTCTGACGGAACAAAGCTTTGGGTCGTCGGAGAGGACGCCGCGGCTTATCAATTCCTCGTCGAGCCCAACGAAACAGGTGCAGCGGTTGCCATAAAACCTGCGTTTGTTGGGAAGGTCGAGCAGCCACTGAAGTCATTGGTCACCAACGATGCGCAATCCTTGGTTGGAATCACCCCAGAGAAAAAGACCCATTGGTGGGCATTAACCGCTGCGACGGCAGAGGTTCCGGCTGCGTTGCAAAAAATCGATCGCTTGGGCGATGTTGGCGATGCGATCGGACTTGGACGTTACGAGGAAGGTGGAGTGGCACGCGTGTTGGTCGCAACCGGGGATGGCAACGTTCGGGTGGTTCAGGGAACCGATGGAGCAGTTTTGAGGACCGTCGGACATGGAGCACCGATCCATCATGTGATCGCGGCGGGGGATTCGAGCAAATTCGCTACCATCGGTGCCGATGGTTTGATCAAGGCCTGGAAGTCCGCCGATGGTGCCATGCTATGGGAGCAGAAGGTGGATTCCTTGGGTCAACGCAAGCTCGATCAAGCCGAATTGTTTTTGGCTCGGCACAAGTCCAAGGTCGACCGTGCGACGGCCAAGGTTCCAGAGCTGGAGAAAGCCAAGCAGGCCGAGATGGAGGCCCATGGCAAGCTACAGACCTCTCGCAATCAAATCATGGAGGAACTCGGCAAGAAGCAAACCGAGCTCGATGCACAGACCAAGGCGGTCGCAGACAGCGAAGCAGCCATGGCAGCAGCCAAAGCAGCCGTTGAAGAAGCCATTAAGAAAATGGAAGCAGCGACCAAGGATGTCGAAGCCAAGAAGCAGACACAGGTCGCAGCGATGAAGGCCAAGACGGATGTCGACGCCAAGCTCCTGACGATGGACAAGACCATTGCGACGGCTGCCCAAGCCATCGAAAAGGCAGCCATGAGTCTTGCTCAGTTCCAGACAAACCTAGAACAAGAAAAACAGAAGACAGCACAGTTTGAGCAAGGGTTAGCCCAGGTCCAGGCCGGGGCGGTCCCACTGCCAGTGCTCAAAGGGACATTTACAGCCGACCATCGCAGCATTGTGACGGCAAGGAACGATGGATCCATTTCGATCATTCGCGGCGACAAGGGGCTACAGCAGACCGTTCTTGTAGGTGGTGCGGCCAACCTAAACCATTTGGTCGCGACCGCTAGCGGGTACATCTGCGAGACGCTCGACGATGGCCGCGCATTGGTTTGGGATTGGGGAAATCGCTGGGTCCTCGAGAGGACGATCGGAAATGCTACCGAATCCCCATTCAGTGACCGCGTGACTGCCATGGACTGGAGCCAGGACGGTCAGCATCTGGTGGTTGGAAGCGGGGCACCGAGTCGATTCGGAGAGTTGAAGATGGTGCGGATTGCCGATGGAGGGATCGCCAAGGATTGGGGTCAGGTCCATAGCGATTCGATTTTGGTGGCCAAGTTCTCGCCTGATGGATTGACCGTTGCGACGGGAGCAGCCGACAAGCTGTTGCGACTCCACCGGGTCGATGCAGATGTTCCTCCAAGGACGTTGGAGGGACACACGCATCACGTTTTGGGGGTTGCTTGGCATGACGACAGCCATTGGATCGCCAGCGCGTCGGCTGACAATACGATCAAGGTATGGGATGTAGAAACAGGATCGTCAACCAGGACGATTCCTGGGTTTGGCAAGGAAGTCACTGCGCTTGCTTTTGTAGGGCGGACCAACCAAGTTGTTTCATCGTCGGCAGACCGTCAGATTCGGGTTCATGACGTGAGCAACGGGGGGCAGGTGCGCGTGATCGGGGGACCTGGAGAGGCCGTTTATTGTTCGGTGGTTGCGGGCAAGGTCCCGATGGCTTTGGCCGGTGGCCAGGACGGCGTGCTATGGATCTGGCAGATCGACAACGGTCAGGTGCTCCAGCAATTGAAATAGCGGACCGGGGCAAAAAGATGACGGGGCAAAAAAATGGTAGGGCAAAAAGATAGATTGGCTGATTAGGCCCCGACTGGTTTGCGGACTGGAAATCGCCAGATGCTAGGCGTCCAAAAGTTGCTCGCCCAGGAATCCTTGGTGGCGAGCTCCCTGATTCGCAACTCTTGGCGGTCGATCTCGATGTAGAAGAAGGCTTGGTTGCCCCCGCTAAAATGGCTCGAATTGTCGATATTCAGCAGCGGGATCCCTTGTTCTGTCCTTTGCTGAGTCCCGTTCCAGTTCAGAATGTTTCTGACATGTGTGTGTCCATAGAGGATAGCTAACACGTTGTACTTTCGGATCGCTTCGTAGTAAGCTTGCACGTCGCAGGGGTTCCACTCCATACCAAGATTCGCAGCATCGGTTCCATCGCATGTTTTGCTGTAGCGAACGACATCCACGTGGTGGGTGATGAGTACCGGCTTGATTGGATCCGAAGCGTGTTGCTGGAGTGTTCCGATGAGGAAATCGAGGCTGTCCATGGGGTTGTAGCGTCGTCTCTGATCGATCTTGCGATCTTGTCCGACGACGATCCCAAGGTTGATGCAATGCACTGGTCCCCATTCCCAGGAATAGTGCAGTCCGTTAGCGGATCGAGCAAGAACATTCCGTTTCTTGGTTCTTTCGATCAGTCCATCGATTGCAAGCCCATCGCCGCCTGGGCTGTCATGATTGCCATGAACCTCGTAGACCGGGTGTTTCAATCGGCCTTCGGAACCCGTGAGCCCAAAGTCAGCGATGTAGCCATCCCATTCTGTGCGTTGCATGGATTCTTGGGTCTTCCCACGCTTGTCCCCGGTGTCGATGATGTCGCCGGCGTGGATCACGCCGCGGACCGAGCCCACGGTTCCGCCACCAGCCTCGGCGGGGATCTGAGTTCCGGGCAATTGGTTGAGCGTATCGATCAGGCCGTGGCA
>CAILTZ010000775.1 GCA_903837255.1 uncultured Pirellula sp.
CCGATCTGGGTCATGGCCGTCTTGCCCTATGGAGCCACCTCCCAAGACACTGGCGAGTTTATGCTCGGTCGAATCGCCGTCACGCCGGTATTTTTGGAGAGCACTGGTGCCGTTAGCACCGAGGACTGGACACCGGCTTATGTCGAAGCCGTCATGGGGAACATCCAAAGCGGCCTGCAGTGGTGGAATCAGCTTCTAGCCAAGAAGAGTTCCGTACACACCTTGGACTGGGTGATCGATCGGACCTACGTCGACAACCGTCTGCCGATCACCTATGAACCGATCAACATGACCTCCGAAGGCTATCTTCAGTGGGGCACTCAGTTTCTTCAAGGCGTCGGTTTTAATACGTCTAGCGATTTTGAAACCAACATCCGTTCCTTTAACCACGCTCAGCGTGACAAGCTCAACACCGATTGGTCCTTTACGATTTTCGTCGTCAACGCGATGAAAGATGTCGACGGAAGCTTTGCCCCTGGTGGCTCTTTTTCCCGAGCCTTTGCGTTTGCAGGGGGCCTTTTCGAGGTCATTCCATCGAGCCGCCCGAATTCGACTTACACCCACGAGACCGGACACATCTTTTGGGCCAGGGATGAATACAGTGGTGGCGGAAATTTCTACGATAAACGCGGCTATTACAACGCTCAGAACACCAATGCGATCGACCTGAACCCGACTCCGAATTTTCAGCAGCAATCGAGCATCATGTCCTCAGGCTCTTCGCTGACGACCGCCTTTAACCAGATCATTTCGCCAGAAGCGACCTTGGCCCAAATCGGATGGCGAGACTCCGATAACGACGGGATCTTTGATGTCCTGGGTGTTCCTCTCAAGCTCGAAGGTACCGGTCGATTTAGTCCGCAGTTCAAGACCTACTCGTTCAGTGGTCGAGCCTCGGTTCAAACACTCCCAAATCGCAATTCCTCGGGAACTCAAAACGACATTACCCTCAACAAGGTTCGGCGCATCGAGTACCGGATCGATGCCGGGCCATGGACTTCGATTCAGACTGCCGACGCCTACACCGTCGACCTGAATCTCCAAATCCCGATCTTGGATTCGCAAATCGGCAAGACGATCGAAATCCGAGCGATGGAAACCAAGCTGGCGCTCTCCAGCAACATTTTCAGTGGCGTGATCGGCAGCGCCCCGGACGTGACCGACAAGCAGGGAGTCCAAGGCTTCGTGTGGAGAGACAACAACAAGAATGGGCAATGGGACCCCTTGGAAAACGGGATTCCCAATGCGACCGTCACCATCGTTAACAGCAACAACCAGTCGATCTCGCTCCAAACGTTCATCGATCCAGACAGCTATGCAACGGGAAACCTGTCGGGTAAACAAGGCACCGCGCCTAACCAAGTCCTGATCGACACGATAGGCAACGACTCGCAGGGACTCGTTGGAGTCTATCCGAAGGACAACCTCAGCGGGCCGAAATTCTTCAAGCCTTATTCGTTCTGGGCCAAGCGCTACGTCGATTCCTACTACGACGAAGACCTCCAACTGCGAGCTCGGTTCGACCAACCTCAGTCCTATGTGTCCATCGAAGCGATCGCGCAGGCCGATGGTAGCAACGTGCGCATGGACGCTTTTGATGCCAACGGAAACCTCGTCGCGAGATTCGAGCGCAAGGGCTTGCTTCGCGACCAGCGCATCACGATGGAGGTCTCCTCAGGCAGCCCAGCGATTAGGACCATTGTCGCCCGAGGATTCCAAAACTCCTTTGTCATGCTCGATCACTTGAAGTTCGGGCCCAAAACCCAAACCACGACGGCCAGCGACGGAAGCTACTTCCTGTCGAATCTTCCAGCAGGAAACTATCGGCTGCTAGTGAATTCCAACATCGCGGGCTTTCAGAACTCCAACACACCCGACGGGGTCATCCAAGTCGCTTACGGCTCTGGGACGACTGTCATGCACGTGGATTTTGGAGGGTACCCTCCACCGAGCCCATGGCAAAATGAAATTTTTCCTGAGGATATCACTGGCGATCAGAGCGTTAGCCCCTTGGATGTGCTGACACTCATCAACGACATCAACACGAAATCTTCAAGGCCGCTTACCGATGACCCGCAGGGCGTTGCTCCGTATTTAGATGCCAACGGAGATCGATTCCTCAGCCCGCTCGATGTGCTGATGGTCATCAACTACATCAACCGCTCTGGGGGAGGCGAAGGCGAAGCTGCACCGATGCTTGAACAACAAGAGTCCGTCCCTAGTGGTCCAACTCGGTTGTCCTCATTCGTCTTCGACCGCGACGAATCGCTCGGTAGCAAAGTGCTGTACCGATCCAATGCGTTTGGGTTACCCCAGCAAGGCCCCGATCGATGCGGCTGCCCGGGCTGCACGAGTTTCTTGGCAGGCGAGGGTGAGGGGACGACTGATGGTAAACATCGTCTGGTTCCTGAGCATTGGGTAAAAGACGATCTGTTTTCGCAATGGAACCGATCTGTCTGATCTGTCTGATCCGTCTGATCAGAGCTCAGGCTCAAACGCTTGATCGTTATCGATGGCTTTTTTTAGCTTGTCACAAATCTCTTTCTGATCTTCGCTGGCGAGTTTCATTGCGGCCTCGAGCTGCTCGATTGCCAGTTCTTTTTTCTTGGCCGAATGCAATGCGACGGATAGAACGTAGTGAGAGTACCAAGTTGCAGGAATCTCATCCTCGTGAGCATCGGTGGCCAGAGTCACCGCGCGACCTGCGTTGCTTGGGGTTTTTGCGACACGCTTGACGTAGAGCAACGCCAGTGCTCGTTTAGAATCTCGGGCAATGGCGGGCACGGTTGTCAATGCCTTCCACTCGGTCTCCGCGATATTGAGTTGATCCTGCTTGCAGGCCAGTCGAGCTCTTAGCCAACGGCAATACGGATTGGTGCGATCGAGCTTGATCGAGTTTTGCATCGCGAGTTTCGATTCACGTTCTTTGTCCATGCCTTCAAACACCAGAGCTTTGCACATCAAGGCGATTGGTTGCATCGGTCCCGGTGCGTCGACCAAGGGGTCCAAGAGTTGCTTGGCTTGTGAGTAATCACTTTGGTTGGTCAGCAGCAGTGCTTCGGCGAGTTGGGCCGGCGCGTTGTCTTTATCGCGGTCTTGAAGGGCTTTCAAAGCGGCTTGTGTTTCTTGGGACGAGAAAGCTTTTTGCGGGTCGGTGTAGCTCCAGTACTTTTCGAAGAATCGGTCGCCGCCGGATTGCCATTGGCGATAATCTTCTTCGACCTTCATCACCTTTTGAATCGTTTCGAATCGGGCGCGAATGGTTCGTTGGGCTTCGATTCCAAGCTGCTGGAGTTCTTGGCCCCGCATGAAGGTATTCATGTTCTCCATCATGCGGTTGACCATGAGCTGCTGTTGCAACTGCTGACGCATCGCCAGATCGTTTGCTGAGTTATTCCCACCAGGAGCCGATCCGATGCTGCCGATGGAATTAGAAAGTTGCATCGAGTTCATGGCCGACTGAAGCGCCGCGAACTGCTTGATAACCCCTTCATTTTGAATCTGGCTCCATTTGGCTTCGGTCTGTTTGAGCGAGGTCTGGAGGGACTCGTAACTCTCTACGAGCTTGTCTTTTTGCTTGAGGTAGTCATCGTAATCCTCATGGACTTTTCGGATAGCTTTTTCAAGCTTGACAGCAGTATCCGAGACGATGTCGGCTGGGGGTGGGTCCTGAGCGGCATCCTGGGGGCCGGCCCAAGCTGAACTTGGGGCTAAAGATCCCAAGACGAGCGTCGCTGCGAAAAGAGCTCTACAAAAATTCAGAGCCAAGAAACAATTAGCCAAGGGGAACCGACAAGCAACTCGCGAAGCCATCGCGGAGGCTCCTTGATATTTAGAGATTGAGTCGAACCGTGCATTGAGAAACCAATTGTTCCAGTATAGTGATCATCTCGTCGGATGTCGCTATTTTTTGATCTCGAATTCGGACTTTGAAGTGCCGAATTTGTTCCCGTGGAGATCCTCCATGGTCAGGATCAGCTCGTATTTTCCTGCGTCGATGCTCGGTGGCATGAAGATCATGTAGACCAGGAAAAAGTCTCGCCGCTGATTGCTGCACAGATCCGGCTCCATTGGCAAGGCCTGTTCGACAACCCGCTTGCCTTGGGAATCGCGGATTTCGTAAGTCCCACGGACCTTGGTTTCGTAGCCTTCTCGAACCTTTTGGCTCGTGACGTTCTCAAGCTCGCAGTAAAGAAGAAGTTGTTGATCGGGCGTGAAGCAATTCTTTTCGAACTTGTGGGTCACACCGTACCCGTCGACTTGGGTGCAAAAGACCGGCGAACTGACCTGTAGGTTGCTAAGCGCCGCGAGTTGCCTGTCGGCGAGCTTTTGCTCGGCTGCGACTTGGGCCCAGTGTCGAGGCCGGCTGGGGTTGGAATCCGGGCTGGTGGCTTGAAACAAGGCGCTGAGTTGATGGTCTAGGTACTCCTGTTCACGAGGACTTGCCCCGGAGATCGGACGTTGGGCAAGCTCGAGTTTGCGCTGGGCCAGATACAAAAGCCGCAGGGTCATCTCATGGTGCAATCGCATCGCGGGCTCCATCTCGCTGGAGGCTTCGAGCAATTTTTCAAGAGCCACGACCGATTGATTCAGTTCATGCGTCCAGCGATTCGGATCCTTGGGGTCCAGCCCGACCGGTTTGTCGTAGGGGAGCTCCCCACTGATTTTCTTTCGCAACGCCGACTGGTATTCGCCAGGCAGCAGCGACAAGGCTCCTTGGACATCGACCTCGGATAGCCCTGAATCCCGCACTTCTTTGGAGCTTTCGGGCTTGGTTGCCGGTTCTGTAGTCGCAGGTTGTGTAGTTGCAGGGCCGGTTGCGGAGGCTTGAACAACGGAGGCTTGAACAACGGAGGCTTGTGCAGTGGCCGATTGTGCAGTGGCCGTTTGTGCAGGGGTCTCGTCGTCCGGCGTGTTCGAGACGATGGCAGGCAGAGTGGCCAGTGTTGCTGCCAAATTGTTTTGAGGTTTGCTTTCGATCTCCTTGGGGGCACTAGCAGCAGTTCGCGGAGCTGGAATCTTCGCTAGATCAGGATTTTGATCGACCGTTGGCGCAGTTTCCTTTTGGCGATCTCTAGGCAATGTCACGCGCGATGGTTTCTGTGAAGCATTGGCGCGAGGAGAGGTATTCTTGGGGGATTGACCAGCCGGTCCGATTTTTGTGTCACGCTCGTTTGGGATACTGGGGTGTTCCCAATCGTCGGAGCCCTCCTCGTTGGCAAATCCCAGTAGCGACTTGGAATTCGAGCGATTCCACCAAGTTTGGCAACCTGCGAAGCTCGTTACAAGCATCGCTAGGCCAAGCAGACCGAGGCTTACGGGCCGTCGATTGATCACTGGGATTCTCATCATGGACCTCATGGAGTGGACATTGCTATCGAAGCTGAATGGGTTAGTGGCAGGCTAGGCAAGTCAGAGCAGAGGGTGGAATTCGATGCGTTGAGGATTTCGCGAGCCAGGGCCATGTAGTCCTCAGCCCCGTTGCTTGTGGGCGCGTAATCGAAGATCGATTGCCCGAAGCTCGGTGCCTCTGCCAAGCGGATGTTCCGGCGGATTTTGGTCTGGAAAAATTTTGCGCTGGCCCACACGGGGCTTTGCGCAGCGCTGGCTTTGAGAAACTCCTCGATGTCGTTGCTGACCTCGGCGGCCAAGCGGGTGCCGGACTCGTACATACAAAGGACGATCCCTTCGAGTCGCAGAGCTGGGTTGAGCCGCTTGGAGACGATCTCGATGGTCCGCAACAACTTGCTCAGCCCGTGCAGAGCCAGGAAGTGCGGTTGCATCGGTAAGTAGACTTCGTCGACGGCGGTCAAGGCATTGAGGGTTAAAACACCGAGCGAGGGAGGGCAATCGAGTATCAAAAAGTCAAATGGCTCGGTGACTTGTTCGAGTCGATCTCGCAAAATGACCTCGCGGCCAACCTCGCAGGCCAGCTCCATTTCGGCAGCGGCAAGATCCAGGTGTGAGGGGATCACAGAGAGTTTCTCAGTGACATCGCGGCGAACGTCGGTGATCTGCATCTCGTTGCAAAGCACGTCGTAGACGCTCGGCTCGCCTTCGCGAAGAGTCACCCCTAAATGCAAGGTTGCGTGAGCTTGGGGATCCAAGTCCAAGAGGCAGACGCGATGCCCGCAGGCAGCGATGCCGGCTGCAAGGTTCACCGCGGTGGTCGTTTTACCAACCCCACCTTTTTGATTGATGACCGCAATTTTTCTCATACAAAACCATTACCCAAAACCAGCAACTCAAAAACTCAAAAAGCCGATTTTTATCAACCGATTCCCTGTAGAAACCCGCCAACCGAGCTACCGATGAGCTTCGTTCAGACACGCCCGACGCGACCGTCAGTTCTGGCGACACTAGCAGGTCTCCCCTGGTTATTTCCAGATCAATCTCGATAATCTGGCTTGCCCGGTTACGGAATTTCGCTCGCTTGTGCAAAGGATCTATGGGTGTGAGAAGGTTATTGATTGCTGGCAATTGGAAAATGAATCTCGATCGTGGACATTCATTGGCCTTGGTCCAAGGCTTGGTCGAATCCCTCCGGAGCATCTCGAATGTCGACATCGCGGTGTGTCCACCGGCTGTGTATTTGGGGGAGCTGGGCAAGGCTCTGCATGGGAGCAACATCGGCTTAGGTGCCCAGAACGCCTACAGCAAGCCTGATGGAGCCTACACCGGGGAGATCAGCTGTGCGATGGTCAAGGATGTCGGTTGTCGCTATGTGATCCTCGGACACTCTGAGCGACGAGCGATTTTTGGCGAGACCGACCAGATGGTCAACGAAAAACTTCATGCGGTCTTAGCGGCGGGTATCACCCCGATCGTATGCGTTGGGGAAACCCTCCAGGAGCGGGAAGCCGGCAAGACCCAGCAGGTCGTCCGCTCGCAGTCCATCGGATCGCTTAAGGGACTCAGCCACGACCAAATGCTCAAAACAGTCCTGGCCTACGAACCGGTCTGGGCGATCGGCACCGGGAAAACGGCAACGCCAGCCCAAGCCGAAGAGGTCCACGAAGACATTCGAACACTTTTGGAAAGCCAGTTCTCGAAGGAGACGGCCCAGAAGGTCATCCTTCTTTACGGCGGCAGTGTCAAAGCGGACAACGCACTAGAGCTGCTATCGGAGCCCAACATCGATGGGGCTTTGGTCGGCGGAGCGTCGCTCAAACAGGATTCCTTTGAGGGAATCGTGCGGGCGGCCAGTTCGGTAAACAAGTAACCCCAGCGGATACCCCCAGTCGACAAGCTACTCGCCAGTCGACGAGCTACTAGCAATCCCGAAGATCGTTTTTTAAAAAGGCTTCTCCCTATGCGCGCCAGCGAGTCTACCAACCTCTACTTCAACCAAGCAGCCGATCAATTGGATCTCCCGGAATGGATTCGCACGCTGCTGATGACCCCGAAGCGAGAGGTGACGGTCCAGGTCGCTTTTGAACGGGACGATGGCAACATCCAAACGGTTCTCGGTTACCGAGTCCAGCACGACAATGCGCGCGGGCCGATGAAGGGTGGCTTGCGTTATCACCCAGCCGTGGACCTCGACGAAGTCCGCGCGTTGGCTTCGTTGATGACCTGGAAAACCGCTGTCGTCGATCTGCCTTATGGAGGCGCCAAAGGTGGCATCGGCATCGATCCACGGACGCTATCGAAGCGAGAGCTCGAACGCATTACCCGCGCGTTTGTCGATCAAATCCATGAGATTGTCGGTCCCGATTCTGACATCCCTGCACCCGATATGGGAACCAACCACGAGGTCATGGCCTGGTTTCGAAACCAGTGGGAAAAATATCATGGCTTTAACCCTGCTGTGATCACCGGCAAGCCGGTTGAAGAGTACGGTTCACGCGGTCGCGAAGAAGCCACTGGACGAGGGGTTGGAGCACTGGCTGTGAAGATGCTCAAGCGGCTGAATCGCAAACCCGAGCAAACTCGCACGGCCATCCAGGGCTTCGGCAACGTCGGCTCGCATGCTGCCAAGTACTTGCACGAATCGGCCTTCCCAATCATCGCCGTCAGCGACGTCACCGGAGCCTATGTGAACCCCAAAGGCCTCAACATTCCCGAGTTGCTTTCGTACTCGCTCAAAAACCAAGGCTTGCTCGCAGGCTACCAAGGAGCCGAGCGGATCGATCCCGACGAACTCCTAGGCTTGGACGTCGAACTGCTGATCCCCGCTGCTCTCGGAGATGTCATCAACGCCAAGAACGTCGATCAGATAAAGGCCAAGCTGATCATTGAAGGAGCCAACGGTCCGATCGATCCGGAAGCCGACGCCAAGCTTACCGAGCGCAAGGTATTGGTCCTGCCCGA
>CAILTZ010000776.1 GCA_903837255.1 uncultured Pirellula sp.
TAGCCAAGGCTGCTCCACGGGTATCTGCCAAAGCTTGGAACATGGTCGACTGGTCGCGAAGCGACTTGATCTCAGCGTCCAAGTCGATCTTTTTGCTCTTGAGAGTGTTGAGATCGTCGGTCAGGTTGATCACGGTGCGGCGTTGGCCATTGCGATCGGTGATGACCTTATCGATCTCTTGTTTGAGCAGATCATTTTCGCTGGTGATTCGTTTGAGTTCAGCCAGCGTCTGGGCCAAACTTTGGGTGGCTTGTGTGTTTTTCGAGTTCAGGTCGTTGAGTTGGGTGGTGAACTGCTTGTTCTTTTCCTGCTCGGTATCGAGTTGGGTTTGCAGAGCAGCCAGCGAAACACGCCTTGCGACTTGTTCTTGAGCCAGAGAAGTCTTGGCGACCTCTGCGGCCTGTTTCTGTTGGTCGATCGTGGTTTGCATGGATTTCTCGCTCTCCATGAGTTTAGCGACCTGGCCCCGAAGATCTTTGTGGGACGCATTCACGGCCACAGAAGCTACGAAGAATGCCACGCTCAAAATCAGGAGCAACAACGTGAAGATTTGGCCGAGTCTTGTCATGAGTCAACCGCTGGCTGGGAGTCCAAGAAACGAAAAGCTAGTGAAATGCTACGACCCGGGGGTGAGCCGGGCAATCGGGTTCCGAGTATAATTCGTTATCGTCGGCATTGTCAACGAAATCACAAAAAACTGAACGAAATCGATGCTCAGGGACAAAACAGGTGCCGTTTGGACGACTTAGGCGGGCCAGCCACCCAAGACTTCCCAGTTTGTAGCGGTTATAGAAGTTTCGAAGGCTTGGTAATTGGTTAATTCTCTAGTATCCTCTACAGTACGTTTAAATAGGCGTTTTCGTGGACTTTCCTTGACGAACTGCTCCCCGGAATCGCCGGTCCGAAACCGGCCAGCCTGCGATCGATCGTTCTAAGCCGTAGAAATTACCCAGAATGAATGCTTCCCCCCCTTCGACCCCTTCCCAAACCGGGTCCCTGTCGGGATTCCTCAAAAAACACGACTTTCTCATCCGTCGACTCCACTCCCTGAGTGGCTTGGTGCCTGTGGGGGCCTATATGTGCGTCCACCTGGTGACCAACTCGAGCCTCAATGGCGGACCGGCGGTATTCCAAAATGCGGTCTTTGCGATCCATAGCATTCCGTTTCTGCCAGTCGTCGAGTGGACCTTTATCTTCCTGCCGATTCTCTTCCACGCAATTGTCGGAGTGTGGATCGCTCGCAGCGGGCATTCGAATCTGAGAAACTATCGCTACACGAGCAACAAGCGATATTGGGCCCAACGAATGACCGGCTATATCGCCTTTGCGTTCATCTTCATCCATGTGCTACACCTCCACGGTTGGTTCCATTGGAACTGGTGGCTCGGATTTGTCGAACCGTTGGGGATGGCTCAGTTCCGTCCTTACAACGCCGCAAGTTCCCTGGCCGAAGCGATGAAAAGCCTTGGACTCCTTTGGCCCTTGGTCTATGCCATCGGGGTGATCGCTTGCGTGTTCCACCTGGCCAACGGTATCTGGACTGCGGGCATCACATGGGGAGTCTGGCTCTCCCCAACGGCTCAAAAGCGAGCCACCGTATTTTGCTCGCTCTTCGGGGTACTACTCGGAATGGCAGGGCTCAGCTCCCTGGTGGCTGTTACCAAGACCGACCCGGCGGCGGCCAAAGCCATCGAAGACCAAATGTACAAAGTCAGAGTCGACGGCCACATGATCGAGCCCAACGAACACAAGCGTTCCAATGGCGGACATTCAGCCTCCTCGGCCAAGCTTCCAAATGGTGTAGCTTCGACGACCGAGGATAACTAAGCCGCAAAAGGTCGGCTCACGAAACTTTCAAGAACATCATTCCACCCGTATTCAAAATCAGTAGGACGAAAAATGGCTAACAATCGAGTGTTGGTTGTCGGTGGCGGATTGGCCGGACTCTCGGCGACGATGAAACTCGCTGAACTGGGCATTCCTGTCGATCTTCTGAGCCTGACCCCAGTGAAGCGTTCCCACAGCGTCTGTGCCCAAGGGGGTATCAATAGCGTCAACGATCAGACCCGTCAGCAGGGGGACAACGAGTGGAATCACTTCGACGATACGATCTACGGCGGTGACTTCCTTCCAAACCAACCGCCTGTCAAAGAGATGGCCTACTGGGCCCCTAAGGTCATCGACCTGATGGATCGCTTGGGCGTTACCTTCAATCGAACCCCCGAAGGTTACATCGATCGCCGACGCTTTGGCGGTACTCTTTACAAGCGGACTGCGTTTGCTGGAGCTACCACCGGTCAACAACTTCTCTATGCTCTGGACGAGCAAGTCCGACGCTGGGAAGTCGAAGGGCTGGTCAAGAAGCACGAATTCTGGGACTTCCTCGGACCGGTCTTGGATGACAACGGACGATGCGTCGGTGGCGTCGCCCAAGACATGGTTTCGATGGAGATACGTACATTTCCAGCCGACGCGGTCGTGGTTGCAACGGGCGGTTGCGGACTGATCTACGGTCGATCGACCATGTCGGTCTTCTGCACCGGTAGCGCCGCGAGCCGATGCTTCCAAGCCGGTGCCAAGTACGGCAACGGCGAGTTCATCCAAGTCCATCCCACCGCGATTCCAGGTGCCGATAAGCTCCGACTCATGAGCGAATCGGCCCGGGGCGAAGGTGGTCGCGTTTGGGTGCCTCGCAAACCGAACGATACAAGGCCCCCCAAGCAGATTCCACAATCGGAACGCTATCACTTCCTCGAAGAGCGATTCCCCAAATACGGGAACCTCGTTCCTCGCGATATCGCCACCCGCGAGATTTTCAACATCTGCGTCAACGAAGGTCTCTCAGTCGACCCGACCCGTATGTGCGTGTATTTGGACCTGACCCACATCCCCCGCCACGAACTGGACCGCAAGCTCGGCGGTATCTTGGAGATCTACGAGAAGTTCCAAGGGGTCGATCCTCGCGAAGAACCCATGAAGATCTTCCCAGCCGTTCACTACAGCATGGGCGGCTTGTGGGTCGACTACGAAGCCAACGGGGAAGGTGGCCTGCTACCAGGCTCGCCGCGAAACCAATCGACCAACATCCCCGGCTTGTACGCCATCGGCGAATGCGATTACCAATACCACGGCGCAAATCGCTTGGGCGCTAACTCGCTCCTGAGCTGCATCTTCTCGGGCCTGTTCATCGGACCGGGAATCGTCAACTGGATCAAGAGCAACAAAGCCGCCGCAGATCTGCCCAAAAGCATCTACGAAGGTGCACTGTCCAAGCATCAAGCAAGGCACAAGAAACTTCTCTCGAATGCTTCGGGCACAGGCGAGAACCCTTACCTGCTCCACCAAGAACTCGGCGATATCATGACCCGCGCTGCGACGGTCGTTCGCTACAACAACCAATTGACCGAAGCCTACGAAAAGGTCTCGGCTATGAACGAGCGAGCTCAGCGCTGCTCCCTGGCCGACACGGGCAACTGGACCAACCAGAACGTGATTTTCACCAAGTCCGTTCAAGACATGATCCCCGTGGCTCAGTGCATCCTCAAGGGTGCGCTGATGCGGGACGAATCCCGAGGCGCACACTTCAAACCCGACTTCTGCATGCCGAGTCTCTCAGCGACCGATCCGACCGAACGTCGTCACGAAGCTGAGAAATGGTGCGATGCTTTCGAAGAGAACACCCGCAAGTACCTCAAGTCCTCGATCTGCTCATGGAATGGTCATGAACCCGACCTGACCTACGAAGACGTCGATACGCGGCTCCTCAAGCCCCGCCCCCGCTTGTACGGACTGGTAGGTGGCGAGGTCATCGAAGAGGTATGGAAGCAACGGACTCGCAACCAACAAGAAGCAGCTCCAGGTCGGCCTGCATCCAAAGAACTCGCTGGAGCGTCCTAAAAACCATCTGCAGCGATCATCCTCCAACGCCCTAAGCATTCCAGAAACATTTTTTGTCATCGAATCCACAGTCACCGAATTTACAGTCACCGAAAGGTAAACCATGATTACCCCAGGTCCCGAAGCTCACTCGGCACGAAGGCCCTCTAAGATCAATGTGCGAGTCCTGCGCCAAGACGGCCCAGGTACCCCGCCCTATTGGGAACTTCATCAGGTCCAATACGAACCCGACATGAATGTGATCAGCGTTCTCCAAAAGATCGCTGCACAGGCCACGACCATCGATGGTAAAAAAGTCGCTCCTGTCGCATGGGACTGCGGATGTCTCGAAGAAGTCTGCGGCTCATGCACGATGGTCATCAACGGCCGCGTTCGACAAAGCTGCTCGGCACTGGTCGATCGGCTCATGGAGGATAACCCCGAAGAGATCCAACTCCAGCCGATGACCAAGTTCCCGGTCGTTCGGGATTTGGTGATTGATCGATCCCGATTGTTCCATTCCCTCAAGCGCGTGCAGGCCTGGGTGCCTGTCGACAGCTACTTTGACATGGGAGCCGGTCCTCGCATCCCCCGCGAAGACCAAGAGCAAAACTATCCGCTGAGCCAATGCATGAGCTGTGGTTGCTGCTTGGAAGCTTGCCCGCAGTTCAACAAAGTCGAAGTCGTGCGGCATCCAGGCGAATCCGACGAAGCCTTCGATGCACGCAAGAAAGAGGCTTATGAATCCGAATTCATCGGACCGCATGCCATCTCCCAAGCCATGCTCTTTAATTCGCATCCCGTCGGTAAAAACCTACAAAAGGAACGACTCGATACGCTCACGAGCACCGGTGGTATCCAAGCTTGCGGCAATGCACAAAACTGCGTTGCGGTTTGCCCCAAGGAAATTCCTTTGACCACCTCGATCGCTCGGGCCGGACGCGCCGCGACCCTGCACGCGATCAAAAAGCTCTTCGACCGCTAAAGCCTCATGAACCTCGACCGGCCCTGTACGGATATCCTCACCGAGGCATGGCAACGCTATGCCTTTGCAAACGATGCAGGTCCCTACCTGCTGATCCCCCAAGCGGTCATGCAACCCAAAGACGAGCAAGAGGTCCAAGCCATTCTTGCCGCGTCGAAGATTAAGCAAGTGCCGGTCTGTTTTCGCGCCGGGGGCACAAGCCTTTCGGGGCAATCCGTCACCGACGGCTGGCTGATCGACATCGGACGTCACTGGCGGAGGATCGAGCCTATCGAGGGTGGCCAGAGAGTCCGCGTTCAACCCGGTGCCATCGGCGGTCTGGTCAATGCACAACTGAAATCGTTCGGGCGCAAGATCGGACCTGATCCCTCGAGCATCAACTCGGCGATGATCGGTGGCATGCTGTCGAACAACTCCAGCGGCATGTGCTGCGGGGTGGTCAACAACGCATACCACACCCTCGAATCGATTCGATTCATACTCCCAGATGGTTCTTTGTGGGACACGAGTCTCCCGGGCGAGGCCGACCGCTTTCGATCCGAAAAACCTGAGCTTTGCCGCGAGCTTATCTCCATCCGTCAATCGATCCTGGATGACGGTGCTCTGCTCGACAAGATCCGTCGCAAGTATCAGCAAAAGAACACTGTCGGCTATTCGCTCAACGCCTTTGTCGACTATCAAGAACCTCTTGAAATCCTCAGCCACTTGCTCATCGGTGCCGAAGGTACACTAGCGTTCATCAGCCAAGCGGTTTTGCGGACCCTGCCTGATCTGCCAGAGAAAGCGACCGCTCTGGGGTTCTTTGCCGATGCCCACAGCGCCTGCGATATCATCCCTGAACTCATCGAAATCCAAGCCGATGCGGTTGAATTCATGGACCGAGCCAGCCTCGAATCGATCCGCAATCTTGAAGGAGCACCCGCCGAGCTACCCCTGCGGCTTTCGCAACACGACAAGTTGATGGGATTGCTCTTTGAGTTCCAAGCTGCCGACAAGGAGTCGCTTGCCAGCAAGCTCGAGAACTTCCGCACCCGTTGTCAGCCCCACTTAAAGCCCCTGAGCCCGATCGCTTTCACGGAGAACAAAAAGGAACAAGCCAACCTTTGGAAGCTCCGCAAAGGGATGTATCCGGCAGTGGCCGCCATGCGAGCCCGGGGCGAAGCAGCGATCCTCGAGGACATCACCTTTCCTCTTCCTCGCCTGGCCGATGCGATCCTCGAACTCCAAACGATGTTCCGCAAACACGAGTATGCCAACGGCATCATCTTCGGGCATGCAAAAGACGGTAATTTGCACTTCGTGATCTCCCAGCCGATGGCAAGTCAAAAGGATACCGACAAGTACGCTCGGCTCATCGACGACATGGTTGATCTGGTCGTCCATCGCTTTGACGGAGCGCTCAAATCCGAGCACGGTACCGGGCGCAATATGGCACCCTTTGTGCAGACCGAGTGGGGCCCCGAAGCCGTCGCGATGATGCGGCGATTGAAGAATGCCGTCGACCCCGGCGGTCTGTTGAATCCCGACGTGATTCTGACCACCAAGCCCAAGCTGCACTTGGAGAATCTCAAAGACCTGCCGGTCGTCGAGGATGTCGTCGACAAGTGCGTCGAGTGCGGGGCTTGTGAGCCGAGGTGTCCGAGCCGTGACTTTACCCTCTCGCCTAGACAACGGATCGTGCTGCGTCGTGCTCGCCAGCGACTCATCGCCCAAGGCCGTACGGAGTTGGCCAAGCAATTGGATATCGATTACGAGTACGCAGGCAAACAATCCTGTGCAACCGATGGACTCTGCGCGATGGATTGCCCCGTGGCGATCAACACCGGCGAGCTTATCAAGCAGCTGCGGCGCGAGACCGTCACTCCCGGGGCCAGGAAGGTCGCGGCCCAATTGGCATCGTCGTTCGGCTTGGCCGAACGAGCAGTGGGAGCAAGCTTGACGCTCGGACGCACTGCGGCCTCGATCCTAGGTGGCAAGGCCCTGCAGGGCCTAACGCATGGCCTCTCGTCGGTCTTCGCAGGTTTTCCACATTGGCATCAAGGACTGGAAGGTCAAAACGAATCGATCGACAAGTCCTTGTTAGTCGGACTCGAAGAATGCGATCTTGTGTACTGGCCCACGTGCATGTCCCGCATGATGCACGGGACCGCGTCGGCACTGGTCTGTGTAGCGGATCGAGCCGGGGTCCGATTGCACATCCCCAAAGACTCCGTGGGTCGCTGCTGTGGCCAAGCCTTTTCATCCAAAGGCTTCCTCGAATCGGCACTGACCAAGCAGGCCGAACTGATCGATGCGATGTGGCGATGGAGCGACCGCGGCCGCCGACCGATCGTGATGGATCTGGGTTCATGCACCGCTTTTATCTCTCAAGGCCTTGCGGACCTCGACCAAGTCCGCCGCGAGCAACTCACGAAGATCAAGATTCTCGACTCGTCGGTCTTCGCCGAGTCCCTTTTGCCCAAGCTGACCCTCAAGCGGCGCAAGGGCATCATCGCGATCCACTCGGTTTGCTCGAATCAAAAGTTCGGTTGGGGCGAATCGATGGTCAAAGTCGCTGGGGCTTGTGCAGAGCGAGTTCTCCAACCCCATGAAGGGAAATGCTGTGGCATGGGTGGGGATCGCGGATTTGAATTGCCAGGGCTGGTCCAAAGTGCGACCAAGGATGTCGGACCGCTGATGCAAGAAGCTCAGTGCAGCGAAGGCTACACCAACGCTCGCTCTTGTTCGCTCTCGCTCGCGAGCGGTACCGGAAAGACATGGCGAAGCTTATTTCATTTGCTCAAGGACTGCACGGACTAGGAGCAACGGATGAATTCGATCTTTGAACATGTCGTCGAGGTCAGGGATTCGGACATCGACGTGCTCGGGCATGTCAACAATGTGGTTTATGTGCAATGGATGCAAAATGCCGCCTACGCCCACTCGGCGGCTTTGGGCTGGACGCTCGAGCGATACATGGAACTCGGGGCCGGATGGGTCGCACGAATGCATCAGATCGAGTACCTGCAACCAGCCTTCTCGGGCCAGAAGGTCATTATCAAGACCTGGGTCGCCGACATGAAAAAAGTCACCTCGACGCGGCGTTACCGAATGCTGCGGATGGATCCCCCCTTGGCCGATGCCCTAGGAGTCGTCGATCCAATCGCACCCCTGCGAGAGACACTCATCGCCGTGGCCCATACCAACTGGGCGTTTATCGACTTTAAAAAGGGAACTCCACAGAGGATCCCCGCCATGATGGCAGCTGACTTTCCGCTGATCATCGATTCGCAGCAAGGTGGATCGCTTTAAGCCTTGATCTTTTTCGGGCCGTAGAGCTCGATGACTCGGTCACGGTCGTTGATCTCACGCTCGCGTGCCAAACAGGCCAGGTTCCAAGCGTGTTTCTTGCCGTAACGGTTCCAAGCAAAGCTGACCTTGCGACGCTTACCCTTGGAATCGATCCACGAAGCGCAGAACGCGTACGACTCGGCATTCTTCCAACGCCGATCGACGTTCTTTACCAAATGCACGCCGACCTTGCCGGTCGTGTTGCGATGCGTTCTACGGCCTTTGGCGGTCTGGATTTCCGGAGCGGCTTTGACCAGCTTGCTGTAGCAGGCCTTGGCCGCGTGCAGCGCCTTGGTCTTGCCCCCGTACTGGCGGTCATTGAAGAAATGCTGCTGACGTTTTCCCTGGCGCGTCAGGCGAACCATCCAGCCTCGTGTGCTGAGTCCCTCGTAGTCGATCCGCGTGATCCCTTTGTGCTTCGTTTCTTTGCGCGTGGTTCCAGGCATGTTGTACTGATGTGCAATGTGCAGAATGAAGATTAGATTCTTGACGAGAGGAGGAGAAGGCAAAAGGATAATCGGCCAGTCACCCCCGGTCTACTAGGGAAATCTCACAGGCCGCAAGAGATCTGAAAATCCCCCATTGCGAGGGTATTAAGGCGACTGGAGGGAATCGCGGATCGCAGCCACAATTCCTGCGGCCTTGGTCCAAGTTTCCTCTTCTTCCTGCTCGGGCACACTGTCGGCCACGATCCCACCACCGACTTGGAATTGCCACCAGCCTCGCGAGCAGGTTAAGGTTCGAATCAGGATGTTCCAATCCATGTCTCCGCTGGTGGAGATGTATCCCAAGCTACCGCAGTAGGGGCCTCGGACCGTGGGCTCTAGCTCCGCGATGATCTCCATGGCTCGGATTTTGGGAGCACCGGTGATACTCCCCCCTGGAAAGATCGCAGCTATCAGCTGGCTGATGCCTACGCTGTCCCTGAGCCGTCCTCGGATCGAGCTGACCATGTGCAAGAGGAACGGAAAGGTCTCGATCTCGCAGAGTCGATCCACCGTCAGCGAATCGATCTCACAGATTCTTGAAAGATCATTTCTCAGTAGATCGACAATCATGATGTTTTCCGAGCGATCTTTTTCAGAGAGCCTGAGCTCTTCTTTCAGTTGGGCATCTCGGTCAGGATCACCGCTTCGTTTTCGTGTCCCTTTGATCGGCCTGGTTTCGATCCAGCGGTCCCGAACTTGAATGAATCGCTCCGGGGAGGCACTGACAATTTGAGAGTCACCCAGGTCTAGATAGCCTGCAAAAGGTGCCGCGTTGACTTGCCGGAGCCTGAGCACCAGTTCGCTCGCAGGACAACGCTCGGGGCACAAAAGCCTCTGCGAAAGATTTACTTGGAAGACATCTCCGGCCAAGATGTACTGACGTGTTCTCTCGACGGCTTGCCGATATTCGGGGCTATCAAAATTCCCGAGCCATCCTCCACCGAGCCGAGTTTCATACTGCGGGGCCTTTAGGCCATGAGCCATCGCATGAACGCTCGTCCGCCTGGGCTCTGGCAATTGACCAACCGAATCTCGCTCCAATTGGCCGAGAAAGAATTCCAACCTCCGCTGGGCTCGCTCAGAGCGCTCATTGTGGTCGATTTCCAAATCGCTCAGCGAGCCAAAGCCTTGGGAAAACACCCAGCCGCGATCCTCGCTAGGGGTATCGCCGTGCTCCCAAGCGAACACCACATCGTAGAGTCCCAACCAGCACAGGGGCAATACGAACTCGTCGTGCTGAGCTTGCGGGATCTTTTCGAAGCATCGGCCGAACTCATAAGCGAGCATCCCAGCCACTCCACCTTGGAATGGGACATTCGATCTGGCGAAAGTTCTATGATGGGTCAACCAGCGTTCGATCGAGGTCAGGGGATCCGCGATGGGTTCATCGATCGCCAAGAAATCGACCGGATCGGCAGCTAAAAAACTAAAGCGACTTCGAGGATCCTTGCGCAGGGCACTGTCGAGCCATAGACAGCCTGGCAACTTCGAAAGCTTAGAAAAAACTACCTCCGGAGTCAGCTCCGGAGGTAGTTCTCTTTGGATCGGTTCAAACACTCTCAAGGCCACCCGATTCTGACTTCAGGGGTCTTAGTGGCTATGGTGATGGTCGACCAGCAGCAGCTTTTCTTCCTTGCCATCGATCTTGGCAACCAAACGGGCTTGGACCCCCTTGACGTCTTCGCCGCTGGCTCCCACGAGGGTCAGGAGCTCTTGGTCTTTGATTTGGAAGATCGATCCGGCGATCTTTGCCGACTCGAGCGGCTCGAGCTTGAATTTCTTCTCTTGGCCGTTGGAAGTCACGACGACTTCGACCGACTCGATCTTGTTGCCACCGCTGACGAGCTCTTCGAAGTAGACCGTCACGGTCTGCTTGTCCTCGTCGTGGGCCCATTCGAAGTGCGTGGTGGGACTCGACTCGAAGTGAGCGATGTGTCCGCCGTTGGGCCCATGCTCGGGATGCTCGTGACCTGCATGATCGTCCTTCGCTGCGGTTTTGGGGTTCCCATGGTCATGATCGTGGTCATGGTCGTGAGCAGTCGAACCCGCTTTGGATCCACCCGCCTTGGGAGCGTCGCAGCCAACCCATACCGGGATGCTTGTCATCAGGGTCAATACGATCCAATTCGAGATTTTCATGGCAGATACTTCTTCCCTCGGGTGGCGATAAAACCAAAACGCTAGCGAAAACGACGCTGGCTGTATTCTACGCAATCCATCGGTTTTGGTTCGAACCTAAGGCTTTTTCGGGAGCAATTCCCGTTGGCAATTTGGGTCGCTAGCAACCGGCTGGCCGACCGCATCGACCGGATGATGAAACAGATACTTCCAAACGTTCACGTGCAAATAATTCCCCTCTGAATCCCGGACGGCTGCTCTGCCTGGGGTCACGCAGCTATGGGCACGCTTGTCGTCCCCTCCGACATCTGCGTCGGTCACGAGCCGCCGAGTGTTGCCGTAAGGTGCACTTTGGGTGTGGCTCGATCTCTCGACGTTTACGATCGGACCATAGGCTTGCAAGCCGAGCAATTCCCAACTTCGGCAATAGTGATCCCCGGACCAACCGGTATCGAGCACATGGGAGAACCCAAAAAATCGCTCTTTGGGGGTGGCCGAATCGAGCCCCTGCCACAGTTCGTACTGGTCCCTCGGGCCGCAGAACATCACGACCCGATCGACCCGTTGGTGCAGAGCAAAGCGGGCCGAAGTGGTCGCTCCATGGGAAGCCCCCGAGACGATGACTCGGTCCCAATAAACCTCGCAGTCATCCTCGCAGTCAACCTCGCAGCCAATCTCGCGATCGGTCCTGCCGCCCTTGTGCAAAAACTGTCCCCACCCTCCCTCGGGGTCTTGGCCATCGAGCCACATGAGGAACTGCCGGACCCGTTCCTGCATACCGTCGGGTTTCTCGATAGCCACCAATTCGCTGAAGTCCTCTCCTATGGCCGCTTCGAGACGGATCTTGCCCAGCGCATAGCGATCCGGAGGCGGGGGCTCCTTGCCAAAGCGATTGAACCAACCGTTGGCGTAGTGGACTCGCAGGACATGGAAACCTTCGTCGGCCAGAAAATGAAACAGCTCCGGACTGTGCCCCATGAACCAAACCACCAGCTTTCCCTTTGCGGGCCTGTCCGGTCGGCGACAGGCATGCCCGACGTCGGCGGGCTTGCCATCTTTTTCTAACAGGAAATCGATCTGAGGATAAGCTTTCACGCGGGGGTCGATGGCGCTGGCCCGGGCCGTAAACTCTCGATACGTTTTCTGCTCCGCAGCTTGGCCAAAGCACTGGCTATCGTGTGTCCAGAGGCACAAGAGCCAGCTGACGAGAGCCCATGCGATCGAAAGCCAGCCGATCGAGAGCCTCTGGCGGGCTGGACGAAGCGTTGCCAATCGTGGATAGTTCCAAGATCCGAGGAGTAGATTCTGCATGGTCGATGTTTTGGTCGTTTGGATTGGACAGTTATTGGGTTGACAATAGTCCGAACAGTTTGCGAGTATAACCGGGGAGAGGCCCTTGAAAATATACTTCACCGATCGATTCGTTTTGCCGCTTCCCGAGGGCCATCGCTTTCCGATGAGCAAATACCGACTTTTGCGGGATCGGCTCATTGCAAGTCCGATTCACAACGGGGATGTTTTCTTGGAGCCCCCGGCGGCCAGCGACTATCAGTTGAAGCTTGCGCACGCGCCTGAGTATGTCGATCGTGTGGTACGAGGTGAGCTTACCGACAAGGAGCTCAAGCGGATTGGGTTTCCTTGGTCTTTGGAGATGGTGGAGCGATCCCGCCGCAGTTCGGGGGCGACCCTCGCTGCGGCTCGGGCGGCGATCGGCGAGGGGATCGCGGTGAACCTTGCCGGCGGCACCCATCATGCCATGCGAGCTGCCGGGGAAGGCTACTGCGTATTCAACGATGCAGCCGTGACGATCCGAACGCTACTGGACGAGAAGCTCATCGAGCGGGCTTGTGTGATCGACTGCGACGTTCATCAAGGGAACGGGACGGCCGAGATTCTCGGCCAGGACTCGAATGTCTTCACGTTCTCGATCCACTGCGCTAAAAACTTTCCATCGAGAAAACATCCCAGCCATCTGGATGTCGATCTGGACGAGGGGGCTGGCGATATCGGCTACTTGTCGAGTCTCGAACAAGGCTTGGCCGAGGTGATGGCCTCCGGTCCTTACGATCTAGCGATTTATCTTGCCGGGGCGGACCCTTATGTAGGCGATCGGCTCGGACGCCTTGCGCTGAGCAAGCAGGGTTTGCGGATGCGCGACCGCTTGGTGCTCGATGTGCTTACCGAGCGTGGGATCCCGATCGCTGTTGCGATGGCCGGAGGCTATGCGCCTGACGTCAACGACATTGTCGACATCCATGCCATGACGGTCCTCGAGTGTGCCCGAGTCGCATCGCTGTTCTGTTGATATCGCACCTTGCCAGCAAGCGAGTGATCTCGCACTGGAAGTACATCGCAACATCGAACCACGTTATCGCAACGCTCATCATCGAAAAAAACAGCTTTTTGCACGAAAAAGCACCAGCCATTATTTTTCGGAAAAAGCTACCGAGTGACCAAAGGTGTCCGAGCTAACACGAGACTATCCAAATGGCCTGCGTTGATTTTCGCCCGTTTGTGGGCCAAAACCCCGTGGCAAATGTACAAAACCCTCTGGATTTACTGCAGTTGCGATGCATTCCTTTCGCTGTAGTGGTTGATGAACTTACGCCCGACGTCAAGATCCCAATTCAATGGAGTCTAGCCAACGGCTATCATCGCAGACAGTGTAGGTCTCGGAACAGTTCGTGATTCCCGACATACCATCAACTAGGAGTAAAAGTCCATGAAGAAGGAATTGATTCAGCAAATGCAGAGCCAATTTGACGCTTTGGCCCAACAGGTTCCAGGCGAGGACAATGTCGAATTCTGGTTTGCAAGAGACCTGCTGTCCCCCTTGGGTTACGCGCGTTGGGAGAATTTTTTAACGGCTATCCAGCGTGCCATCGAATCGTGCGAAACCTCGGGAATTGCCGTCGATGATCATTTTCGTGGCGTCACGAAAATGATCCTTCTAGGCAAAGGAGCTCAACGGGAAGTCGATGATTTCATGCTAACCCGGTACGCCTGCTATTTGATCGCACAGAACGGAGACCCCCGCAAGGAACCGATTGCCTTTGCTCAAAGCTATTTTGCGGTACAAACGCGGAAGCACGAGCTGATCGAGGAAAGAATGCGGCTGATTGGTCGACTTGATGCGCGTGATCGACTCCGAACCTCCGAGAAAACTCTGTCGGACAACATCTTTCAACGAGGAGTCGATGATGCGGGCTTCGGGCGAATTCGCTCAAAAGGAGACGCGGCACTCTTTGGGGGCAGCACGACTCAAGCAATGAAGGACAAATACGGGATTACACAAACACGTCCTCTCGCTGACTTTCTACCAACACTCACGGTTGCGGCCAAGAATCTCGCAACCGAGATGACCAATCATAACGTTCAGCAGTCCGATCTTCGGGGTGAAAATGCGATTGCCAAAGAGCACATTCAAAACAATACAAGCGTTCGACAGATGCTCGGCCAGCGTGGAATCAAGCCTGAAGAACTACCACCAGAAGAAGATATTAAAAAGCTCGAACGCCGGGTGAAGTCCGAAGAGAAAAAGTTGGAACAGAAATCTGGTCGGTTACCCAAGGAAGACGGCGATCGATGAAATAAAACTTTGAATACAGAATACAACCTCGGCTACGACAACTCAAGGATATGGTTTGCGGTTGTGTGACCGTTTGGTCCTCGAGTGTGCCCGTGTCGCATCGCTGTTCTGTTAGCGAACTATCTGGCAATCGTTTTGTCTCACCCCAGAAGAAAAAGCAGGTAACCACAGAGGCACAGAGGCACAGAGTCAAATGCTCAGGTTCTCTCTGTGCCTCTGTGGTTCAATCTCTTCCGGTGGAGGGCTGGTGAACACGCACCGAGCGTATTTGGCATGGTTTTAATGATGTGTTTGAACCAATCGCGATCGCTGGCGGCATGTATCGAGCAGGCCGACACAAAAGTTCCTGAGGAGCCTATTTTTGGACCCAACACACCAATCCGGTCGGCCGCAAGTTATATTGGATCTCCACCAACTGGTACTTGTCCGATCTTGAACCCCATTGCCCCTGTGCTCGGCGAATCATGAAAAACAAATCATTGCACCGAAGAAGCTTCCTGCAGGCTGCCTCCTCAGCCGCTGCCTGCGCGTCGATCGCCAATCGTAACGGCCGAGCCCAGGGTTTCTACCAAGCCAACGATCGGCCTAGAGTCGCAGCCATCGGGACAGGAAGCCGCTGGTGCCAAAAAGCAACCGGACTCCAAGGACCCTACGGCTCGGCACCCGACTTCAAAAAATTTGGAGATTACGTGACTCTCTGCGACGCAGATCGCAGCCGCACTGAACTAGCCGCAGCACTCGTCAAGGAATGGACCGGATTTCAACCCTCGACCCCGAGTGACTATCGAGCCATCCTCGATGACCCCAAAGTCGACATCGTTCATATCTCGACCCCAGACCACTGGCACGCCAAACTGCTCATCGAATCGATGCTAGCCGGCAAAGATGTTTACTGCGAAAAACCGATGACCCTGACGGTCCCCGAAGGCCGAGCGATCTGCGATGTGGCTAAAAAAACCGGTCGCATCGTCCAAATCGGTACCCAACAACGAAGCTCCAAGCAGTTCGTCGAAGCCGTCGCACTACTTCAAAACGGTAGAATCGGAAAAATCAAACGGGCTGTATGCCACATCGGTGGCGCTCCAAAGAGCCCCGAAATACCCATCGCTCAAGCCCCCAAGCACCTCGATTGGAATCTCTGGCAAGGACCTGCGGCAGAGGCTCCGTTTCGATTCCTAGCAAGCGACAACGGAGAGACCAAGAGCTGGTCTCGCTGCCACTACGAATTCCGCTGGTGGTACGAATACTCCGGGGGCAAACTCACCGACTGGGGCGCTCATCACGTCGATATCGCTACCTGGGGGATGGGCCTGACCGATACCGGACCAGTCGAAATCATTCCCGAAATGGTTAAACACCCCGTCGAATTCCAAGATGGATATCCGACCGACCCGTCGCGATACAACACCGCCACGGAATTCCTCCTCCGAGCCAAGTTCGCCGACGGAGCAGAAATCGAGATCCGTCACGATGGCGATAACGGCATCATGTTCGAGGGGACCGAAGGTCGACTCTTTGTCAATCGAGGACGTATCGCAGGCAAACCCGTCGATGACCTCAAAGACAACCCTCTTCCAGGCGGTGCTCTCGAAGCCGCTTACAAGAATCGTCCACTGGTGGACCACTTCCAAAACTTCTTCGAGGCCGCCCGCGATCGCGTCGAACCAATCTCCGACGTGCACAGCCACCATCGGGCTCTGTCGACCTGCCACCTGGCTGGGATCGCTGCTCGGCTCAACCGCAAGATCGCTTGGGATCCGAAGTCCGAGACGATCCAAGGGGACCCCCAAGCCCAAAAACTACTTGCCAGAGAACCCCGCAAAGGCTTTGAAACCCAATTGGGCTAGGAGATGACATCGGTCCTCAAGGCTTTGCGCCAATGCCAGAGCTGTTGGGTTCGAAAACATTGGCTCGTGCCTGTTTTTCCCAACTTGGTTCTCCTGTTTTGCTTCTTGGGGTTTGGCTGGACCCGGATTTCGACCATAATCCTATGGTCTGGCCCGTTGATTGTTTCTCGTTTCTAACCCACCCACCCGCGCGAGTATCCCCTCATGGCCTCTAGCATCCCCGCCAACTCCGACCACTCGAACTCACACCCCGCAAACCCATCGGGTCGAACCAATCGATCCCGTCGCGAATTCCTCATCCGATCGGCGGCAGCCTGCGCGGCTGGCTCGAGCCTCGTGCAGCTTTCCTCCCAAGCTCTCTGGGCAACGCATCCGGTGCTGGCTGCCCGAGAGACCGCCCAAGGCTTCTTGGCAAGCCTCTCCAAGGACCAGCGCTCGATAGCCCAAATCGATTACAAAGACAAGAAGCGATCCGAATGGCACTTTATCCCGATGGAGACCCGCAAGGGGTTGCCACTGCGCGAGATGAGCGATTCGCAGCGCACCGCTGCCATGGGGCTCATGGCCGCCATCCTCAGCGAGTCGGGCTTCCGACGAGCCGTGGACATCATGGCCTACGAAGCCATCCTCCTGGAGCTCGAAGGTCCCTCGCAAGCCAAACGCCGCGACTACAAGAAGTTCTATTTCGCTGTCTACGGTAACCCCGAACCGAATTCCGATTGGGGCGTGAGTGTCGAAGGCCACCACCTGTCGATCAATATGACTTACCAAGGTGACCGGATCGTCGATTCGACCCCTCAATTCTTCGGCGTCAATCCCGCCCGTTTGCTCCGTGACTTTGAAACACCCGATCCTCTTCAAAGCGATTCGAAAACCAAGTACACCTCAGGGACCCGCTTGCTCTTGCCCGAGGAACAAGCCTCCTACCAATTGCTCAATAGCTTGAGCAAAGAACAGCAAGCCACAGCGATCTTTGAAAGCGAGTCCCCAGCCGACATCCAGTGGGCCGGCGAACCACAACCCAAGAACGACAAGCCAGTCGGGATCCAAGCAAGCAGTTTGCAAGCCGAGCAAAAGGGCAAGCTCAAGGCGATCCTCGAAGCCTATTTCTCGACGATGCCACAAGCGGTTGCTACCGAGCGTTGGCAGATTGTCGACAAGTCTGGGATGGATCAAATCCACTTTGGATGGGCTGGTGGCACAGATCCAAAAGACCAGCACTTCATCCGCCTCCAAGGCCCGACATTCATCGCCGAGCTGTGCAACTATCAAACCGATCCGCAGGGAACTCAGGCCAACCACATCCACTCGGTTTGGCGCGATTTGGGTGGAGATTTCAACCTCCCGATCGCATCGAACTAGCGCCCGATGAACACACTGTTTCTTCCTGAACTCCGAGAGATGCTCGCCGAGGATCGCACCGACGAACTCCGCGATTTCTGCACTGCGCTCCACCCGGCGCGAACCGCAGAGTTCATGGAAGGACTCGACAACGAAGAAACCTGGCGCGTTCTCCAGCACGCTCAGCCATCCCGGCAGTCCGAGGTCTTCCAATACTTCGATGCCGATCGCCAAGTCGAGCTGATCGCTTCTCAAGACGAAAAGCAGATCGCGGTCCTGGTCACCCAACTACCGGCCGACGATGCAGTCGACTTGCTACGCAAAGTTTCCGACGAGCGGGTCGATGCGATCCTGGCGTTGGTTCCAGCCCCGGATCGTCGCAACATTCGACGCTTGCAAACGTTCCCAGAGGGGACCGCCGGGGCGATGATGACCACCGAGGTGGCGTGTTTGTCCGAAACCCTAACGGTACGACAAGCCCTCGATGAACTCAGCCGACAAGCCGAACGGCTCGAGACGATCTATTACATCTACGTGGTCGATGACACCAACCATCTCCGAGGCGTCGTCAGCGGGCGGTTGCTGATATCCTCGATCGGTAGGCCCGAAACACCCTTGGCCGACCTGATGAAACGCGACGTCGTGGCCGTGAAGGTCCATGACGATCAGGAGCAAGTCGCCCAGAAGGTGGCTTTCTACAATATCCTGGCTGTACCGGTGGTCGATGATTCCAATCACATGATGGGGATCATCACCCACGACGACGTGATCGATGTGATGCGAGAAGAGGCCGCCGAGGACGTCCAGCGAATTGTCGCCGTCGAGCCCCTGAGCGACTCGTATCTTCGTACGCCGGTGCTAGTCCTCTCCTGGAAACGGGGTTTTTGGCTGATGATTCTCTTTTTTGCAGCCCTTTCGACCGCCTTTGCGCTGAAGATGTACCAATCGTGGCTCGATACGTATGCTTGGTTGGTCCTGTTTATTCCGCTGATCATCAGCAGCGGTGGAAACTCCGGCAGCCAAAGCTCGACGCTGATCATCTCGGCACTTGCCACCAAGGACATCGAGTTGAGCGATTGGGGGCTGATCGTTCGCCGCGAGATCATCATGGGGTTGCTGCTCGGTGGGATCATGGGCACGATGGGTTTTCTGTGCGCTCTTATTCTGGCCCCCACGATGATGCAAGCTCTGATCATTCCGATCACCATTCTGTGCGTCGTACTGTGTGGTACATGCATGGGAAGCGTCCTGCCGCTGATCTTCAAACGCATGGGGCTCGATCCGGCCATGATGAGCAACCAGTTCGTCGCCGGTTTGAGCGACCTGCTCGGGATCCTGATTTACGTCAACGTCGCATTGCTTTTCTTGAGCTGAATCCGCGATGGCAGGAATCGAGGCGATTCTTCGGCAACGAACGCATGGCAACTACGGCCATTTTTTGAACCACCGCCAAGCACTCTCGCACTGCGGCAGATTCCTCTACTACGACACGCGAAACGCTGATCCTGACATTGCTCAAACGACGCGGATCGAATCGCTGGATTTATCGGACGATGCTCTACGCGTGATCTACGACTCCCAAAGCCAATCGGTCTATGGACCAGGCGTCGGTGCGGTGGTGTGCCATCCACTTCGCTCCACGGTCTTGTTCATCCATGGGCTGACAAACTGCGATGAGAACCGACGGTATTCGATGACGCGGCGTTTTGGCGCTTGGACAAGTTTCGATCCGGAACATCCGATGGCCAGCATCGCGTCGCTGGAATCTCGAAGCTTGCAGCCTGTACTCCCCTGGGGCACCCTCGGGGGCGGTACTCACGCCCATAGTTTTTCTTCCGATGGACGCTGGGTCAGCTTCACCTACAACGATGCTCTTGCTCCCGAGCGTCGCAGCGTGGGCCTTGCGATCGTTGATGACTGGGAGTCACGATGCTCCGCGGATGCACCAGCCGCATCGACCCGGTTTGAAGAGGAGTTCCAAGGAACAGGCTGGGCAGCGTTGGCCTTGGTTCCCCAAGACCCGATCGAATCGGCTCGCGAAGAATGCTGGGTCCCGAACCAAACAGGAGCCGATGCAGTTCCCAAAATCGCATGGATCGCTCGATTGAAAACTGGACTTGTCGAACATCCGACAATCGACGAGATCTTTTTGGCACAGTTTCCCAAGCATGCATGGCGATGGCCAAGCCTGAGCCGGGGCCAATTTCAGTCATCGTCGAATTCGCACGGATCCGCCGCTTGGCGGTTGCAAGCTCCTGAGGGGATCCGAGTGCAACGCCTGACGAACACCGAGTCGGCCGTCCATCCTGGGGTCCAAGGCCCCCGGCATTGGCTCATGGCCTCGGATTGCGGACGCTGGATCTATACCTTGATGAAGGACCCCTCGGGGGTTGTACGCGCAGTGAGCGTGTGTGTGCAGACCGGACGGTGCGAGTTCATTTCGAACAACCAAGAGTCCATCACCCATCCTCCGGCGATCGACGGAAAAACAAATCGGATGAGTTATTTGGTCGGAAAGCGTTTGACGATCCTGGACCTCCAAAGCGGTCGAGAGTCGCAGGTGGCTTGGGAATCCCAAGCCTTTGACGAGATGGTAGGGCCCGTTCAGTTCCTCAAGGATTCGCAGGGAATCTTTTGGAACGCCCGGCCCAGCGGCTCGCCCTGGCTCCAGATCTGGACAGCCACTCTACAATGAACCGACGACTCGCCAGGCCGGCAATTCCAGACCGGCAACTCCAGACCGGCAACTCCAGACCGGCAACTCCAGACCGGCAACTCCAGACCGGCAACTCCAGGCCGGCAAATACCGAGGGACCTATGCAAAAACGAAGCGACATCGGCGGGATCATCCACGTCTACCAAAAATTCAACCCGATGGAGTTCCCCAGCCCGCTGGCAGAACCCAACGCCGATCTGGTCTCGAATGCCTTCGAGCATGCTCTTGCCTACGGCAGCTACCGCGAACTGACCGAAGAGGAACTCGCCAAAGCGATCGAGCTTGACCCGAGCCAAATCGCTGGGCTCGGCCCGAGCATCGATGCCCTCCGAGCGATGCTCTTGGAACGCAAACGCAAAATACTTGAAACCTATCAAGTCGACGGTCTGGACAAAAAAGCCTCCGATCATTTCGAGAAGCTAGCCAAGAGAACCCGTCCGCCGGCCAAACTCAAAGGGCTCTACGATCGGGCCATCCGCCAATCGCAGATCTACCTGCTCGAGCAGATTTGGTACCAAGCCGACCGGAGCGATCCGGATTTCGCGCAAGGTGTCCTCAAGACCATGGAAGCCTTGGGCGAGCGTTACCAAATCGATGAGCTGATGAGCAAGTACACCTTCACCGGTCGCGAAAAAGTCGATATCCCAAAAGCCATCGAGATCAAGAAAGAGCTCGAACAGATCGATGAACTCCTCAAGCAGCTCGACGAGGCGGCCAAGACCGCGCAGATTGGGCTCATCGATATGGAAGCCCTCTCGCAGTTCGCTCAGCCCGGCGATTTAAACGCCCTGGAAGAGATCCGCGAGCAGATCCGCAACACGGTTCGCGAAATGGCCGAACGCCAGGGGCTCGATCGAGACGAGTCGGGCTCGTTTCGCTTAACCCCTAAAGCCTACAAAACCTTTCAAGCGAAACTGCTCGAGCGAATATTCGCAGATTTGGAAGCCTCCCGCAGCGGGCGCCACGGCGGGAGGATCGTCGGCGATGGGAGCGTCGAACTGCCATCGACGAAGGCTTATGAGTTCGGTGACTCGATCGCCAATATGGACATCGTCCAATCCGTCACCAATGCGATGCTCAGACGGCCCGACGAACGCCCCGTTCGACTTCGCAGCGATGATATCGAGGTCTTCAAGACGCGAAACAGTCCCAAATGCGCGACCGTGGTCGTCATGGACATGAGCGGATCGATGCGCTACGACGGCCAGTACATCAACGTCAAACGCATGGCCCTGGCCCTGCAGGGGCTCATCACCTCGGAGTACCCAGGGGATTTTTTGAGATTCATCGAGATGTTTTCGTTTGCCAAGTTGCGGCCAGCCGGTGAGATCATCGACCTGATGCCAAAACCGGTGACCATCCACAACCCGGTCGTGAGGCTCAAGGCCGATATGAGCGACCAGCGGATCAGCGAGGTCGATATCCCGCCGCACTTTACCAACATCCAACACGCCCTGCGCTTGGCAAGGCAAAACCTTTCGACCGTCGATACCCCCAACAAACAGATCATCCTCATCACCGACGGGCTACCGACAGCCCACTTTGAAGAACAGATGCTCTTTCTGCTCTACCCGCCGGATCCCAAGACCGAGCAGCAGACGATGCGGGAGGCGATCCAATGCGGTCGAGAGGGAATCACCATCAATTTGTTTTTGGTCCCAAGCTGGTCGCAGTCCGAGGAAGATATTCGGTTTGCCCACCGCATGGCCGAGCAGACCAAGGGTCGGGTCTTCTTTACCAGCGGCAACAACCTCGATCGATTCGTCCTTTGGGACTACGTCAATCGCAAGCGGGAGATCCTCGGCTAGAAATCGTCGCAAACCAAGCAGCCTACCCCGCGAAAAAATCCTGAATCGCAATAAGCTTCTAGTAATTGAAAGAACCAAAGCGCCCTGGAGTCACTTAAATTACGCCTAGGGAGGAGGATCCAACCCTA
>CAILTZ010000777.1 GCA_903837255.1 uncultured Pirellula sp.
CGGCGGCCGGTGTGAATCCCATGCTCGTATCGATGCTTTTGCCATCGAGCACTGCCGCTAAACTTGAGCCATTGCCAAGATGGGCGAGTATGACGCGGCCGCTGGTTGCTGCTACATCCCCAAGCCTAGCAAGCTCCTGCAAAAGGTAGGCAAACGATAGACCATGAAATCCATAACGACTCACACCCTTTTCCGACAATCGTCGCGGAATTGCCAGCATCTTGGCCACGCGCGGCATTGCGGTATGAAAGAGCGTATCGAAACAGGCGACTTGAGTTAAGTTTGGATTGCGATCGCGAAAGCCTTCAATCAAATCAAGTTCGCCTGGCAGATGCTGTGGATCACACGCGACGATGCTGCGCAGATGATCGAGCAACTCTTGGGTGACGAGTTGCGGAGCAGTGCGCTGCATGCCATGGACCACACGATGGCCAACAGCGTCAATTGAAGGCAGGCCAATTTGATCATCGAGCCATCGAACCAGGAAATCAGTTGCCGCCCGAAAACCCACCGCGTCGATCGTTTGACCGCAACGCTGGTTTTTAAGCGAGTCGTGAAACTTGAAAGTCGTCTCGTTGAGGCCAATTCGATCAATCTTTCCCTCTAAGATGCGAATGGGCGGCTCCATCCCCTCAAAGACAGCAAATTTGACGCTGGACGATCCGCCATTGATCGTTAGGATTCGAGATGCAGATTGCGGGTTTGGTAGGGTTGATGATGCCATCGCCTTGAGAAGTCCGTTCGTAGTCCTCGGTGCGCTTTAGTATCAGTTTACTGTAGCATGCTACTTTCAGGTATTGAGCGGCTGACCATTGTAACATGGCGGATTCCTTCATTTTCGCATACCTGAGAAATCGAACGCGATCACCGGTTCCAAATTTGCTTTTCCCTCTTTGGAGGAACTTTGTAATCAAGCCATAAAGTCTATGTGATGCTACTTGGCAATGAGCCAAGGAGTGGGCTGTAGGTCGGGAACCTCTCTACGCCCAAGAGCGTCAACCGTCGGCAAGAAAAATTTGTCAACAAGCAATTGCACAAGGATTTTGGTTGTTGCCCAACAACCAAACGCGTCGATCGCAGTCGACGCGTTCAGTATTACAAATAGAGAAAACCGATCAATTAAGTCATTTTTCGGCAAGATGCAGCGCATTCACGGCAAGCTTTTGCACATGCTACCATCTGCTCGTCAGACTTCATTTTTTCACATTCCGTGGCGCAAGCATCGCAAGCTTTGGCACAGGCTGCACAAGCTGCCGGTGCAAGCGTGCAGGATCTTGCAATAAGCTGTGTCGACAGACTGCAAAACTCCTGGCAGCTCATTGCTATTGCTGCGCAGGCCGCATGGTCTTTGTGGCCTTGAGACAAATGCGTCATACAATAATTGACAATTTCATTGCACTTCGCCTCGCAATCCTGACAGGCTTCGAGACACGCCGCATGCATTTTGCCCAAACCGACCGAGGTTTTCGGCGATGCCTCCTTTTCCTGCCCTTGCATAACTCCGGCGAAAACGCCCGCGGCTGCAGCTACACCAGCCGAAGCCAGTATTGTACGTCGATCCATATGAATTCTCCTATAAGTGATTCCCCGCCAGAGCGAGGAGACATGCCGAGGGATACCGATGTTAGCAGACCTCGGTGGGTCTGTTCTAAGAATACGGGTCGCGAGCCTGTCGCGGCCATTGAGCGGCCAACCAAAGCATCATGGCGGATTCGACTATGACGCCTATCCGCCAGTTTGGTCTGACGAATTGGGGAATGAATTCAGAGGTGTGGAATTCCACAGCATGATTGACCGCGGTTTGGTGCCCTCTCGATTGTGGCTAAGAACGCTCACTGAGGCAGTATCGAGCAAAAAACGCTCTGCGTGTTCGACGTCAAGTCCGATCCATCGCGCTGCCAGGACACGACCAATGTGGCTGTGTGCAAACACGGCTATGTTTCCATCGCGCTGAACGAAACGAGCCACCAGGCGATCGGCTCGCATGCTAATATCCGCGGGCGTTTCACCGTTTGGGCATCCGTCGCGGAAGAGGTTCCAGTTCGGACGAAGGAGAGAGACATCTGCATGCGTTTTCCCTTCGTAATCCCCATTATCCCATTCGGCCAAGTCGTTATCGATCATTAGGCTCTGCGACAGTCCGGCCAGAGCGGCTGTTTGCTGTGCGCGAACCAACGGGCTGCAATAAACCTGATTGAAAGAAATCGATTTTAGACGTTCACCCAATTGCCTAGCTTCTTCTTCGCCGTTTTTAGTCAACGGAATATCGGCTCGGCCAGTGTGCTGCCCCGACAGAGACCAAGCGGTTTCACCGTGCCTCATCAAATAAATACGAAGTTCCATCGAAAAATCTCCCTATGAAGCCGAAACGGTGGTTGGTTCACAATGGATTGTAAACGATATGTTCTTCGGTATGGTAATCTTTGCCCACGCTCGACAGCCCCTTCCGCTTTGGCGTGATTATGGAAAAC
>CAILTZ010000778.1 GCA_903837255.1 uncultured Pirellula sp.
GATGTCATGGCTCGATGATGAGCAGGTCTGCGTGACCGCCGCGTCCGCCGATTTATTAGGCGGCTGATTGAGAGCTGCTATCAGCGGGGGTTATGACTGCAATGTATAAAGGTATGCGTCTTCTCTCAGCCCTCGCGAACGAAGGTGAGGTTGAAGCCGTCTACCTTTACCAGCGCGTATCCGGCGGCTTGTAAGGCTTGTGTTGTGGCTCGCCCCCAACTTATTGGTTCTGGCTGGTCAAACTCCACGCACAGGACTGTGGGAAGGATGCCGTCTTGCAACATGACGCGGATGGTGTCGTGCTCTGCACCTTCGATGTCGAGTTTGAGTAAATCAATGTGGTCGTGCCCAAGTTCGATCATCAGTTCGCGCACTGTTGCTACCCGTGCTTCAAAGTACGTGTCCGTCTGTTGCAAGTTCTTTATCGAGTGAGACACATGGCTGGGGTCTTGAGGAGCGTAAAAGCGCAAAGTGCCTGCATCCCCCGCGAGACCGAGCGGCACAAGTGTGAAGTGCTCGTCGATTGTTTGGCTCTTTATCCAGTCGATGCTTTTCGGCGTGGGGTCAAATCCCCATACGCGGCATCCGTACCGCTCGATTATGCCCAGATCGAAAGTGATGTCCGTTCCGACGCCTGCGAGGTAGCAAATGCTGTCAGGACTGAGTAGTTCTTTGGGGATCCACCAGCCTCCGTACTCTGAGCCAATGCGCACGAGGTTGCTTCGCTGCTCATCGAGCTTGTAGATAAAGGGAGAAATTTCCCTCACGAAGCGAGAACGCAATCGGGCGGCAACGGAAGACATGAAGCCGATGGTACCGAAACCCTTTGACGCTGTGCGGGTTTTGAGCTAGCGGTGAGGGTTTAGTCGCCGATTCCCGCGACGCGCGAGTGGTGTACCGGTGACCCGCGGGTTACCAGTGAGCCAGGTGACTTCTGAACTCCAACTGCAAGTGCTTGGTAGTTTTGCGCACAAGCTACTGGAGGTGCGATTCCAGTAGAATGCTGGTGTGAAAGCGCCTCGTGTTCTTGTTGTTCAACCGTCGATCATGAGCTATCGGGTTCCCCTTCTTAACGAACTTGGTCGTCGAATGGAGCAGATGGGTGGAGCCTTCCACGTGACTGACTCGCCGGTGTCTCCGTCTTTAACTAAGCGGGGAGACCGCTTGGAATCGGAGTATGGAGTGCCCGTTCCAACGCGATGGGTCTCCGTGCGAGGGCACGACGTTGCCCTTCGATCGTTGGGGCCTGCAATAACGTCATTGAAACCAAACCTGATCATTGTTGAGCAGGCGCTGCACAACCTCGAGACATACCCTCTCTTTGCGCAAGCAAGACGCGCAAATGCTGAGATTGGCATGTGGGGCCACGGCAGAAGTTACTCGACGTCACAATCTCAGCAAGCAGCGGACGTTAAGCAGTGGTTGACCCGTCGCACGAGGTGGTTCTTTGCTTACACTCAGGCCGGTGCTGATCACGTGGTCCAAAACGGTTTTCCACGAACTCGAACGACCGTTCTGAATAACACCATCGATACCACGGCGCTGCGCCGGGATCTAGATTCCGTAACCGACGAGGACGTAGCAGATTTTCGAACACGTTTGGGGCTTTCTACGGGCAAGACAGCTTTGTTCATTGGTGGTGTCGATGACGCGAAGGGAATCTCGTTCCTGCTCGAGGCTGTTCCCCTCATCGCTGACATTCTCCCAGGGTTTGCGTTGCTGATCGCTGGAGACGGAGCGCGCAGGGCAGATGTGCAAAGGGCCGAATCGGATGGTTTACCGATCCGCTATTTGGGCCGTTTGGACGGTCGCGATAAAGCCCTTTCACTCAAGGCCACTGACGTGATGGCGATCCCTGTTGGGATTGGTCTTGTCGCTATCGATTCTTTGACTGCTGGACGTCCGATCGTCTCGACTCAGGGGCAAACTCATGGCCCAGAATATGAGTATCTAGATGATGGTTTTACGTGCATTTATTCCCAGTACAAAGCTGCTGATTATTCAGCGGCCATGGTCAACCTTCTGAACGACAGCGTGCGACTCGAAAGGATGAAGTCGGCCTGCTTAGTCCGCAGTGAGGACTTCTCCATTGAACTCATGGCTGAAAATTTCTTACAAGGCCTGCTTGCTTGGGATCGGGTGCGCAAGGGAGGTGCGTAACCGTTGTTGACGACTTCTCATTCGGGCGTCATAGCGGACGCGAGCTCCAAATTGGCGGAGGGTGACTCCTACCGAGCGGCCGATTGAAGGTTGGCAGAATCCGCGCTAACCATGATTGCGGCCAGTTCGGGCGTCAAAACCTTTGGCTTCCAGCCGAGCACCGATTCGGCGAGGCTTGCGTCGCCGACGAGGTCGTCGACTTCGGTCGGGCGAAGGTAGCGCTCGTCGAAGCGGACGTACTTTTCCCACTCCACGCCAACATGCTCGAACGAGAAC
>CAILTZ010000779.1 GCA_903837255.1 uncultured Pirellula sp.
TGGTCGATATCGTCGTCATCGTCGTGGTGCTCGGGTTGCTCGGGTTGCTCTTTGCCTTTGGCCTGTCTCTCTTTGGCGATCTGTTCGAGGATCTGCTGGACGGCTACCGACTTCTTGACCCCTTCGTCCATCACGAACGACAGGCGAGGTACGTAGCGGGTTTCGATCCGATCAGCAATTTTGGATTGCAGAAAGCCAACAGAGTTTTGCAACCCATTGAGGACCGTCCGCTGCTGCGATTCGGACCCCATGATGCTCACGAGAATTTTCGCTTCACGCATATCGGGAGTGACCTCGACTCCCAATACGGTGACGTTCTGCACTCGAGGATCGCGTACTTCAGTGAGGATGGCCATCGAGACGACCTCGCGGATCGCCTCGGCAGCTTTTAGTAGCCTGCGTGCGCTCATGATTTCGACATATCCAGCGTTCTAGCCACTTGCTCAATTCGATAAGCCTCAAGCACATCATCGACTTTGACATCGTTAAAGCCGGCGAGCTTGATCCCGCACTCCATGCCTCGATTAACTTCCTTGACGTCGTCTTTGACGCGACGCAAAGTATCGAGTTGGTAGTCGCCGATTTTTCGCCCCTCGCGGTGAACGCGGATTCGACATCCTCGCTCGATGGTCCCCTGAGCCACGAAACAACCTGCAATGGTACCGACACGCGAGACCGTAAAGACCGCTTTGACGAACGCTCTGCCGAGCTCGACAACCTTCTCCTCAGGCTTCAGGCGCCCTTCGATCAACGCACGTATGTCCTGGGCAAGGTTGTAGATGATGTCGTATCGACGAATCTCTACGTTTTTGGCATCCGCAAGCATCCGCGCAGGTTCGTCGGGAATCACATTGAAACCGACGATCACCCCTTGCGAAGCACTCGCAAGCGTAACGTCAGCGACAGTGACTCCACCGACCGATTTTTGGAGGATGCGAATATCCACTTCCGGATGATCGAGCTTCGAGAGCTCCTTCTCGATCGCTTCGAGCGATCCGCGAGCGTCGGCTCGTATAATCAAGTTCAAGACGACCTTCTCCTCCTTGACCCCTAACTTGCCCGAGCGGAGCAGCTCTTGGAAGGCTTCAAAGGAGACCTTAGGTGAACTGCCCGAGAGCGACATAGCACGGGCCTGCTGTTCGCGTACCGCGGCCAACTGGCGGGCTTGTCCAATGTCATCGATCACATAGAACTTCTCACCGGCCTCGGGCGGGTGATCCAAACCGGTGATATTCACCGGCATCGACGGCCCAGCCTCGGTGATCTGCTTGTTGCGCTTGAGGGTATCGTAGATCGCTTTGACGCGACCAAATGTCGTTCCGCAGACGGCGATGTCGCCGACTCGCAAGGTCCCGGTTTGGACCATTACCTTGGCGATCACCCCTCGATCGGCTGCTTGTTCGCTTTCCAAACAAACACCCATCGCGGCCCGTTTGGGATTGGCTTTGTAATCGTTGAGCTCAGCCACGGTTAGCACCGTTTCGAGCAGCGCATCCATACCTTCTCCGGTGATGGCACTCGTGGGTACGACTTCAACATCCCCTCCCCAGGCACTTGGGGTCAGGCCGTGCTGGGTCATTTGGGTCATGACCCGGTTGATATCCGCACCTGGCAAATCGCACTTATTGGCTGCCACAACAATCGGCACCCCGGCAGCTTTCGCATGCGAGATGGCCTCCTCGGTCTGAGGCATGATTCCGTCGTCGGCGGCGATAACCAAAATGGCGATGTCGGTGACGTTGGCACCACGGGCTCGCATTTCTGTGAAGGCCTCGTGACCAGGGGTGTCGACAAAGGAAACAGCTCGCCCATCCTTCTTGACCTGGTAAGCCCGAATGTGCTGCGTGATCCCTCCGGCTTCACCCGTTACGATCTTGGTACCGATCAAGTAATCCAGCAGCGATGTCTTGCCGTGGTCGACGTGCCCTAGAAACGTCACGATCGGTGCACGTGTGACCAAGTCCTCTGGATCATCAACAAAATCGTCTAGCTTGGCGATGACGCTCGACTCGAGCGTTTCGGCTTGCTTGAATTCCAGATCGACCCCAAGATCCACAGCCAGCAGTTCAGCTTGCTCTTGGGTCAACGTCGCGTTGATGTTGGTCATCGAACCCATCATCATCAGTGAGCGAAGCACTCGGGCGGCGGGCACACCGGCAGCTTCGGAGAAACTCCGTACCGTGCAAGGAAGCGCCAGGGCAACTTTCTCCTTACGACCCGTAGCTGCCTGCTGTTTTTTCTTATGACGATGCGCAGCCGAACGTCGGTCTTCTTCGTCCTCCACACCAACGAGATCTTTCGTGGTTTGGATCCGACTAGGAACTCGCAGCTTGCTGCGTTCGGCTCGGCTGGACTCCAGACTAGCCAAACCCTTCTTGCGAACTGGTTCTTCAACCTCATCCGTCGGCTTACGACTTTTCTGATTGAGCTTATTCTCGGCTGCCTGCTTGAATTCCGTCAGGCCCGCATGTTGGGTTTGGCTCGGTGCCGTGGCTCGACCACTCCCAGCCGCAGTCTTGGGGGCCGCAGCTCCACTTGCTTTATCCTGGGCAGGCTTTTGCTGCTGCACTCCCTTGAGCACCTCAGGCGTGAGCTTAACGATCGGCTTGAGAGTAGCAGGCTCCTGCGCTTTTGCCACCGGAGTGGGAGAGGCAGACTTGGGAATCTTGGCAAGATTGATCACCGGCTCTCTAGGCCTGCGAACCCCCTTGACGGCATCACCTGCCCCTGCCGGCTTTGCTACCTCAGGAGTCCTGGTCCTTCCGATGACCCGGACCTTGCCCGGAACATTCATCGAAGCAAAGTCCCTAGAGGGCTCCGAACGGGTATCTTTCGCTTTGACAACTGGCGCAACTGCGGAAACTGAATCGGAATCGACAGGGACTAGCGAAACGTCCTGTGGCTCGAATGCTTCATCTTGCTGCTCCGAAGCATCACCCTCGGGCCCCTCAACCCGAATAACCGGGGGCTTGGGGTCCAGCGATGGGGCAGGCACAACCTGCACAACCTCCGGTTCAGACACCACATCGACCCCCTTGGCCACAACAGGCTCTTCGAGGACCTCATCGAGAATGCCCTCTGCAGCTTTGGTGGGCCTGCGTATCGCACCTATCTCACGCTTGGGTGTCGCCGGTTTGCCCAACTCCCGTATCGGAGCATCCTTAATCGGTTCGCGGACCGGCTTTGGCGACTCTTTGGCCACTTCTGACGCTGGAGCAGAACGCTCCGCTAGATGGTTCTTTATCTTCGCAATCTCGTCGTCTTCGAGACTCGCAAGCGCACTTCCTTTGCCTTGTATCCCTATACGCGCACACATATCGACCAGCTCTTTGCTGTCGACGCCTAGATCTTTTGCAAGCGAATAA
>CAILTZ010000780.1 GCA_903837255.1 uncultured Pirellula sp.
GACGCTCTTCCAAAAAAAGAACTTATCGGAGACTTCATGAAGCCTTGTGGCAACCTTCATGAACTTCTCGTACCCGTCGGGCACGCTCAGCAAGGCGGAGAATTTCTCCAGGTTCTTTCGCATCTGCTCCGCGTCGGGGACCAAGTCCAGTGCGACGGCGGTATCGAAGAAGCATCTCCACTGGGGATCGAGTAGGATCAGCTCCAAATAGTCCTCTATCTTGCGATTCGATTCAGCGAAAATTCGCTTCAGAACCGAGGGCATTGTCAGGATCGTCGGCCCCATGTCAAAACGATACCCGTCCTGGACATGCACTGCGGCCTTCCCGCCAAACCATGGGTTTTTGTCGAACAAAGTGACTTGGTGACCCCGAGCCGCCAGGGTGCAAGCGGCGGCCAGTCCTGCCAGTCCCCCGCCGATGACCCCGACCCTGAGGCTAGATTTCGAGCGTTCAATCATTATGTCTTCTTCTAGTTCGGGTTTCTGCGTATTGCTCCAAAGATCTGTTTCAAGCCGTCCAGCCTCAGCTTCCAATCCTTGCCGTGTCGGAATTGTAGCAAACCGTCTAGCAGTTGTTCATCCTTAGGGTGCGGTAAATCGCTATGGGGTAGCCATTTTCCTTTCTTCGTTGAAATTACTTGTGGAATCGTCATTTCCAGCAAACCCTCTTCCCCGCGAGTCACGCCGTAGCCGCTCTCTCCCCGGCCGCCAAAGGGAAGCCTTGGGTCGGCCGTCGGGACAACAAAATCGTTAAGCAAAATGGACCCTGCCTGAATTCGCGGCGCGAGCATTGCCGCTTGGCTCTCCGAACCAAAAACACTCGCGCAAAGACCGTAGCGGCACTGTCGGTTGTATTCAATGGCTTGGTCGATGTCCCTAACCGGCACAACCGTCAGCAGCGGAGCAAAGACATCCAAACCATAGAGTTCCATGTTGGGGGTAACACCGCTTAGCACGATTTGGCCGGTAGCCAACCAATTGCTTTGGCCAGTCGGATAGCTCAAGGTTCGATGGGATTGCGGGTCGCAGTGCCAGTCTGTGAGCATCGTTGCTCCATGGGCCAATGCCTTTTGTACCAACGGTTGGATTTGATCGTAGGTCCCTGAAGAGATCCAGGAGCTCCATTGCGAACCGCTCGGTTGGTTGATTTTATCCTTGAGCATCGTATTGAATCGATCGAGCATCGTCTCGATCACGAAGACGCGGCGAGGGGCGATGCAAGTCGCTCCGCCATTGAGCCTGAGACCGAACCGAAGAAGACTGGTGACACGCTCCAGGTCTGCACTTGGAAGAACAAACACTGCATCCGAGCCGCTGAGCTCAAGGGTCGAGGAGCATAGGCTCGGGATCGACTGCTCGATGACTCGTCGACCGCTGCGGGAACTGCCGGTCATGACGACGTGATCGACGCCAACTTCCATGGCCTGTTTACCCGCTTCGATCGAGCTCTCAAGCACCCAGATCAGGTCCGCAGGGATACCGCACTCGACACACATGCTTGCCAGCTGATGCGTAACGCTCTCACATCCAGGGGCTGGTTTGATGACTACAGCATTTCCGGCAACCAGTGCATGTAGCAATTGAGAACCGGTCAGAAAGATCGGATAGTTCCACGTCCCGAGAATCAGCACAACACCGCGTGGGACTCGCTCGATTCGAGAGCTTTGCGAACCCAGCCACATCGGGGTCGAAAAGCGAGAAGTTTTCCGAGCTTGCAAGACTCTTGCGGCGTTGCTGCTCAACCATTTGCCGGTCTCAGCCAGCGGCAGGAGCTCCGAAGTGATCGTTTCGAGATAGCCGCTGCGAGTAGGATAAAGAATCCCCTCGGAGAGCCTGCGACGCTGCTCGACCACCAAGCCTGCAAAGCGAGCGATCCGATTGGATCGATCCTTGACCCGGACCGCTTGCCAGTGTGATTGAGCTAGCCTCGCCTGCGCGATGGCTCTTGAAATCTCAGCGGTCTGTTCCATGTAGTTCGGAGCAACCCTTTTTTGTTTGTCTCTTACGAGCGACTCTGGATCGCGAAGTCGTTTAATTCGATGCCTTCGAGATTTTCATCAAGTGCTCATCGGTCCGCAGAAGCATCGAATCCTTCAAAAATGCGGGCGTTGCAAACGTACGGCCTGTGACCTGATTCTTTCCCGCAACAGAAAACTCCTTGGATGGCTTGACCCACGTCGCCATGCCATCCTCGTTCAAAAATAGAACGTGCTCGTTGACATAGACCGGAGATGCAGAGTAGTTGCCGCCGAGTCGTTCCATCCAATGCCGCGAGCCGGTTTTGGCATCGATGCACGAAGCCACACCATTGTCGGAAACAAAGTACAGTTCGGATCCGATCAAGAGGGGAGTTGGAGTACTCGGTGCACCTCGAGCCGAACGCCAAACAATGTTGGATTGCGTGACATCGCCTTGGCCCCCCAGCCGCACGGCCATGAGCTCGGGGTTATCGTAATCGTGATTGTAAATGACCATGTCCTCGATCAAGATCGGTTCGGGGACGACCGACCAGCCCGGTGCGAGGACTTTCCAAAGCTCTTTGCCATCTTGAAGATCGTAGGCGGCCAAGTGGTCTGGTCCCGGAGCCAAGACCTGGGCTCTGCCCTCGACCGTCGCGACCGCTGCGGTCCCAAAGGAATGAGAAATCCTAGCCGCAACACTTCGAGGGGTCTTCCAGGCTACTTTACCGGTCGAGGCATCCAAGGCGCAGACAAACGGGTTGGTGCTCCCGTCGCAAATGATCGCAAGCTTGTTGTCTCGCAAGACCGGTGAGCCACCACTGCCGTGCATCGGTGGATAGACAAGTTCTTCACATAGCCACAGGATCTGCCCATCTGCAGGTCGAAGCTTGGCGGTCCCAAGCGTTCCAAAGTGAACATAGACCGCATCATCTCCAGCGATAGGCGTGGGACTCGCATGACTGTTCTTGGCATGAATCGACGGAGCTTTTTCAACCGACTTAACCTCGACATCCCAAAGGGTCTTGCCCGTCGCTCCATCCAAAGCCATCGCTCTTAGCGATAAGCCTTGGCCCTTGGGCACCGCAGTGGTCAAGTAAACCACGCCCCGATGCACCGATGGCGAAGACCATCCCAGACCTGCAATCGGGACCTTCCACTCGATGTTCTCGGTATCCGACCATTCCATGGGTGGGTGGTGCGCTTGGGCATGGGCTCCGGCAGGACCTCTGAATTGATGCCAATCACCTGCCGATTCTTCGACAGGATTATCCAAGCAGGCCACGGCAAGACAAACCGACCATCCAAGCAGCAATTGCAGCATAAAACAGACCCTATCGCATTTTATTCCATCCGGCCAGAGAAATCGATTCTCAAACCGATAAGGTATTTTGGGGCCCAATGCGTGTCAACGATACAAGACGGCGGTTGCGAAAGATCCTTGTGCCTCGATGCCAGGCATTCCCCCGGCCAAGGCTCGATGGCTAATAGGCGATTTCTACGCGACTACTGCGCGGAATTTTGCTTGAACAACCCCGTGAGCGACCAATCCTTGGGCATCGACTTGATATGCAATTCTCTGGTCGGATACGACATTTCGATCTGCTCTTGGGCAAACCGCAGGTGGATCGCTGTGAGCAGATCGTGCCGGGTCGGCAATCGCAACTCCAGGCTCGCAAGGAACAGTCGAACTTTCAACTGCAACGTGCTGTCTCCGATGATTTCAAAAAAAGCAGTCGGTTCAGGATCCTTAAGCACATTCGGGTGATTCAGGCAGATCTCGCGAAGGATTTGGCAAGCTCTCGTCGTATCGGTTCCGTAAGCCACACCGACGTCGATGATCATACGGTTGGTCGCATCGCTGAGGGTCCAATTCAGCAATCGACCGGTAACAAGGTCCTTGTTGGGAATCACCAGTTCCTGTTGGTCGAAATTCATGACCGTCGTGGCGCGCATCCGGATCTTGGAAACCGTTCCGGTGGTATCCCCCACGGTAATGACATCCCCGACCCTGACGGGTTGTTCAAAGAGCAGGATCAACCCCGAGACGAAATTGGCAAAGATCTCTTGGAGACCGAACCCCAAGCCCACCCCCAGGGCCGCCACGAGCCACTGGATACTAGCCCATCGGACACCAAGGCTATTGAAGGTCATCGCGATACCGAGCATCAAAATCGTATAGCGAGAGATCGAGGTGATCGCGTAGCGGACTGCGTTCTCAAGGGGCAGGTGCTGGAGCAGCGCGATCTCGAGCAAACCCGGTAGATTCTTCGCTGCGACAATCGTCATGATCGCAGCAGGGATCGCCAAGAGCAGGTTTGCCAGGGTCACTGGCAATTTCTCCTCGGGTGTCGCCCCCATGACCGTCCAAAGCTTGATCGAATCGAGCGCTCCGACCGCCGGCAAAACCGACGACCATATGAACGCAATCGCCGCGATTGCCGCGAACACCAAGGTGCTCGAGACCAACCGCATGGTCTGCGCATTGATTTGAGAAAGATCGGTTAGATTCGGTGGACTGATGGCGGTGGCCGAAAGGATCGACGTCGTCGTGTCGGTATCCCTGCGACGCGCTTCCTCGAGCCGCTGTCGAGCTTGCTGCAGAATCAACGTCCGCTTTCGGAGCAACAGCCATCGACAGATGATGCAATACAGTAGCAGCAATCCGATCAAAGTCATGAAACTCGTGTGCTGGTGCATCGCCAATCGTGTAGAGGTGTAATGATACCCCATGAGACTCATGCCGATAAGAATAATCGGCGCTGTGCACAGTCCCGTGTACCAAATAAATCGGAGTCGATCGGTCCAGCCCCCCGCGTTAGCTTGCAGATACTCGCGAAGTACTCCATAGCGAGGATGAAGCGTGTTGATCAAGAATACCGAACACATAAACAAAAGGGCGCCGAAGAGGACCCGCCCTAAAGCGTCTTCGGCTCGAAGTTCAATATCGTTGACAACGATGGCATACAATCCCACACAGGGAATCGCCAGATCGATAAACCAACGCAGTTGGCCCCGTAGAACCGAGGTCGAATGATTCGACCACTGGAAATGGTTCTCGGCAAGACCACCCGATCTAGCGATTTGTCGCAAAACCTCCAAAGGGAAAAAGTATCTGGCGCTGACCAAAAGCCCCCAACCCACGGACGAAACAAACTGCTGGTCTTCAGCGATCACTATCAGCCGCCATCCGAGCAGCAGATGGACAATCGCCAATGGGGCGGCCAGCAGCAAGCACAAAACGATCGTCTGAAACGTTGGCATAAAGGAGGTGGACGTCGATTTACTCGCAAGCACTCCGGCCTTGGCCACCTGCTGCCGCATCCGTTTCGTATAAGCTGCCAGCAACAACACAGAAAGCGCTGTGGCAATGTAACCCCAAGGATGGTTTCTGAGATCGTCCAAAACCTTCACGGGGATCTGTCTCCATTTGGACAAATCAAAAAATCTTTTGGTCTGATCGCCCACGGACTTCCAATCCGCAAGGCTAAATGGGTCGGTCGATCGAATCCATAAGATGTGCTCGTCGATGAACTTACGATATTTCGTCACATGCTCGATGAGCGATTGGTAAACGACCGCAAGATTGAACAATGTCTCGGCGGCATTGTTTGCGTCGAGCCGGAATTCATCGACAATCCTTTGCTCGGTCGCCGACAACAACGTCTTCTTCTGATCTTCGGAAAGCGTGTCGATATCCGACGCAAACGCCTCGTACTCGGCCGCAGTAGTCGTCTGACTCTCGCCGTCTTCATACGTTCTCTTTAAATCATCCAATGCCAAAATCCTGGATTGAAGAACGATGATCTTCGATTGGCAATCCTCCAGCTCTCGATTCAACTGATCGATCTTGGGCAGATCCTCGCGCTGCCTCTTGAGGACGTTCGCCACTAGACTCTTCATCCTCGAAAGATTCAAACTCGATTGACTTGATTCCGTCGCATTGGTGGTATTGCCCAAGCGTTCGACCATCGTCCGATATCGCTCGCTCAGATACCTTAGACGGTTTCTCGCGTCCTCGAGCCGTGAGCGATTGAGGGCTTGCTCACTGATGAGTTGTCGCCAAGAGACAATCTGCGTTTGCAAATCGGAAAACTCTTTGGGGTCTTTTGTTTTTTCAGATATTCCTAAATGCCTTCTGAGGCGTTCAAGCAATTCCGAATACTTTCCAATCTGGGTTTCTCGGCGTTTTCCAAGCTCCTCGGCGATCTCCTTGAGTTGAGCTTGATAGAACTTTTCCTCGGCTAAATACAGCTCCTTGCGGAGCGGCAGCAATTCGTTCTCGCCTTCGTAAGTCCGCTGCTCGAGTTCGACACGACGCAGATGCGCGCCGGTCGTGGCCAATTTGGCGCGTATGAGCAACTGGTTGGCCTCGCGGACTTTCGGATCTGTCCCTTCAGGAACCGCCGCAACGAGCTCCTCGTTGTGCTTGGTGATCGCTGCCTTGTCGTCGTTGATGAAACGAGGAAGCTCTTTCTTCCTGGCTTCCCGAGCAGCGATCTTGGTGTCTGTGTCGGTGCGATTTTTCGCCGCGGCTTGCACCATGGCGCTGGCGTCAATCTGCAGCGATTGGAGCTTCTCAAGACTCGACCAACTCAGCGAACCATCGAAATACAATGACTTAAAATCCGGCTTTTCCTTGCGACGCTTCGCCTCCGATGTCGAACTCGGGGCCGCATCCAATGCAGCCTGATAGTCCTTGATCGCCTTTTCTTCCTCGATCCGCTTCTTGGTCTCAGCCAGCACAGCCTCGTAAGTCGCAGTGAGAGTTTGCTTGAGATTGGCATCCAAGTCCGTGGCAGACTGAAGTTGCTGCAACTGTGCTGCGACGGCCTCGACGGAGATAGCCGATGAGTCTGGATTCGTCGAATTCGCACTTGCCGAGTCGCTCGCTTGAGCTTCCTTGCCAAGCGACTCTTTGCTTGCAGGGTCCTGGTTGCTCCCAGCTATCTGACGGCTAGCCATCAATGCACGAACGGTATTGCGTCGCCCAGACGACCCGGCACTGTCTGCAGAACGACCCTCGGATTGCGAACCACTCGGAGCTTGAATTTGACCAAAGGCCATCCCCGGCAAAATGCACAGCCCAAGGGTAGTTCTCAGAAATCCACTTCGTACCAGCGCGGCTACTTTGATCATAGGACGCAATGTAGACAAACGGCCAAGCCTGCAACAAGACACGATTCGGCGGAGCGGGGACACATTTGCTAGCGTTCTGCCACCAAAAACAGGTGCCTTACGAACCATCCCCCTACGCAAACATCCTCTTAAGCAACCATCCTCTTAGCCAGCAATCCTGGCCCCGAATCTATTTGCAGAATGCTTTCTAATTGCCGAATGCTTTCTATTGCCCGAATGCTATAGAATCCGCACTGGGTAACTTGCTAGACTCCCCCCCAGAATGGCCACCCAAAGTGAGGCGGCAATCCGACGCGGGCAGGAGATCCTGGATGTACAAGTTCCTTTTATGCATGCGCTATCTCAAGACACGCTGGATCGCTCTGGCCTCGATTGTCTCGGTGACGCTCGGCGTTGCGACACTGATCGTGGTCAACAGCGTGATGGACGGATTTACCTCCACGATGCAAGACCGCATGCATGGCATCCTCAGCGACATCGTTCTAGAGACTCGATCCCAAACAGGTATCAGTCAGCCCAAATGGTATGAAGAGCGGATCCGAGCTAGGCTCGGAGATCAAGTCACCGGGGTGACGACCATCGTCGCTCTGCCTGCAATGATGACTTTCCAACGCAATGGCAACAGCCACACTCAGCAAGTCAACCTGATCGGGATCGATCAAAACACTTTCGCCTCCGTGAGCGATTTTAGTAAATACCTGCTCCATCCAGAGAATCGACAACAGCTGGACTTCTTGCTCAAGACTTCCGGATACGCGCCAGAAAGGGAGCGGATGCAGCCCTCGGGCTGGGAATACCGTGCTCCAATGGCTCGCTACCACAAAGCCGTCGAGCAACGGCAGCGCAACTCCAAGGAGCTTGAGAAGCAACGCTTCGAGGAACTTCAAGAGAAGATCCAAGAGAAGATCCAGGACGAATCGAATCTCCAGGAATCACCGCCCGATGC
>CAILTZ010000781.1 GCA_903837255.1 uncultured Pirellula sp.
CACTTTCGGAGAAGGCTGGCACAACAATCACCACGCAGACCAGCGAAGCGCACAACATGGACATCGCTGGTTCGAATTCGATCCCTCTTGGTGGTTCATCAACCTCATGGCCAAAGTTGGCTTGGCCTGGAACCTTATCGGTCCCCGCCAAGCCTCAAACGCTCCGGTCAAACACGACTGAAGCTCGTAAAGGTTACTGACCAGACTTCTTCTTTTCGAGCTGCTCGGCGATGAAATCGCTGAGCCCTGCTCCCCGCAACTCTTTGGCTGTTCCGAGGATCTCGCCTGTGTCTCCATCAACCAACAGAACGAATGGGATACCACTCACGTCGTGCATCTTTCCAAGTGTGGTCTCCCAAAACTTGCCTTCGTAGATCTGCGTCCAAGGCATCTCACGGTTCTTTAAAAAGTCCTTTACCTTCTCTTCCATGTTCTCTTGGTCGAAACTGATTCCCAAGATATCAAACCCGCTTTCGTGATGGGCTTCGTATGCCTTCTTCATGTTGGGGATTTCACCTATGCAAGGACCACACCAAGTCGCCCAAAAGTCGAGCATCACAAGCTTTCCCTTGTAGTCCGTCGGAAAACGAACCTCTTTGCCATCCATCGTAGAAGCGCTAAACTCCAGCGCTTTTTTCCCAATCCTCAAATCGGGTGGGAGAGGCAGTTCGGGGAGCTCCTTGTCGGATTTGGACAAAGTTAACTTGCCATCAACCGCCTTCAAAACATAGGTTTTTCCCGTGAAGTTGAAGGGTTCCCCAAGTCGAATGGTTTCATAGTTACGGCTGATTCTTCCGTCGGCGTTTCTGTCCAAAGGTAGCATGCCATTGGGTGCCAACGGACCCGCTGAGAAGGTCTTGAATTCCTTGCCATCGATTTCCAATTGATATTCAGTACCAAAATCGATGTAGAACATCAGCGTGTCTTTAAGCGGGGCCCTTGCAGGATCCTTGGGATCAAAACGATATAGTCCCAACGCTCCGGATCGGTCCTTCCCCAGCTCTACCTTCGCATTGCCGTTGTATGTCGAGAATCCACCTTGCTCGCGAGGCATCCATGTAACCTCGGGATCATTGGTCAGGTCCCCATCGTTGTTCGCATCGATGAAAAGACTCGCCTTGGCATCCTCGGGCTCATTGAGAATAAACGCCCAGGTCTTGTCCTCGATCTCGATGCGACCGTACTTGGGCGATTCAAGCCCCTCAGGACTCTTCTGAATCCCCTTAGCCTCGTCGCTCATCGCGGCTCGGAGAGGTCGATAACCACCCATTTTCTGAGACATACCAGAGGCGATGAACGACTCCTTGATCTCTTGGGAGAAAGCCCATTGAGATGCAGATCCGAGTGCGGCAAGTAAGACTGTACAAGCAAACAATTGTCGACGCATATTGATGAACCCTTCGCGATGGAATGAAAATATCCATAAAAAAAGTCTCCTAGCCATGTGGCCGGAGACTTATCTTAATGCATCCAATAGAGATTTCCAACGAGTTCGAACCGATTAGGGATTCATCCGCTGGCCACCCATTTCCTAGCGGCTGACGCCGCGAAGGAAATTGCTCGAAAAGTAGCTCACCGCTGCTGGTTCCAAATTCGCATTATCAGCGACGTTTTTACGGATGACTTGCCCCAGGAGACCATACTGACTGAACCGCGCGACGTTGGATGTGCTGGATCCAACCGCACTCATCATCGCATAGACAGGCTGGAAATCAGCATCTTCCACAGCGACAAACTGCAATTCCTCGTCCGCGAAATCAGGAAGCTCCTCGTCCGAAACTCCTCCTCGCTTCACCCAGTCGAAGTTGAACGACGGATCCTCGAATACCAAATCCGAATCGAACGCCGTTACCTCGACGTCCCCGAGAATGTCGTCCGACGAATCCAAGTTGTCGGTCGCCTCGGAACTAAACATGTAGGCTACGGGTGCCACAGCAAAGTCTGATGCATTCAAAGCGTCAATCACGACCAAAACATCGATCGGGTTCAGGGACCCATCGTTGTTGGTGTCTACGCTACCGATCGAATCCCCTTCACCCTCGGCCCCTGAGGCTCGGCGTGCGTTCAAACCAGCAAGATCCATCGAGCCGACTCGGTTGAGCGTATCGATCAGCCTCAACGCATCGATCGGACTTACCGAACCGTCGCCGTCGACATCGGCGGGTTTGCTAGCATTGAAGTACCGGACGCTTGAGGCCATGTAGCTGGCGGCAGCCGGAATCGAACCAAAATCCACGGCCAAATCCACCGCGCAGAGCTTGCGAGACTCCAAAGATTCCAATCCAAGTTTCAGAAAGCGGTTTTTCATGATTCGTTGACTTTTACCACAAGTAAAAAAAGGGGCCTGAAGCGTCGCGAGTGGGCCGACGTTTCGTCTTATACGGAACAGTGTAACAGAAAGCATTAGAAAAAAGATAGTTTCGCGTGGTATTAGTTCCTAGAATATCTTTTTTTACTAAATTTATGAGCTTCAACGGCCAGCGGTAACGTCCGATGCTCCGGCCAATTCGACCCTCACTCGAGCCCCATTACTCTCCAAAAACCCATAAAAATCCGCACTGTATCCACCGCCCCAATGTGACTTGACTTCCCTTTACCTTCGTACCATAACACACCTCAGACCGGACACAGTTTGGCGATTGCCACGGAATCGGGGGTAAGGACTACGGGGTAAGGACTACGGGGTAAGGACTACGGGATGGTACGCGAGCGAAAAATTGGGCCTGGCGACCAGCAGGACGGCAACCAGCCCGACGGCAAGAGCGACTCGTTGGACTCTAGCGATCTGGAACTTGGTGCGACCATCGACGGCAGTTCCCACCAAGAACCGGTTGCCGAAAAAGTTCTTGGGATCGGCTCGAGTCGCACTGAGAACGATAATGTGCTTAGGCCCAAGCGGATCGATGAGATGATTGGCCAGCGGGATGTCATGGAAGTCCTAAAAATCGCGATCGACGCGGCCAACAAACGCGAGGATCCCCTCGGACATATCTTGCTCGACGGCCCCCCTGGACTCGGCAAAACCACCTTTGCCGTTTGCATCCCACAGGAACTTGGCGTGCATGTCGAGATGGCTAGTGGACCGAGTCTCAAAGCCCCCAAGGAGATCCTCCCTTACCTGACCAACCTTCAGCGACGCTCGGTTCTTTTCATCGACGAAATCCACAGGCTTCCCAAGCCTGTCGAGGAGTTTCTCTATACGGCAATGGAAGACTTTCGAGTCGATATTGTTCTTGGGGAGGGTGTCAACGCCCGTACCCTGAACTTGAAATTGCAGCCCTTCACCCTCATCGGCGCGACCACCCGGGCCGGGATGCTCAGCGGACCCTTACGCGATCGATTTCACATCCGCCAACACTTGAGCTACTACGACGAAGAGGACCTAGTTCGAATCCTAGAACGTAATGCCGAGAAACTCCGAGTGGAGATCTCTCGCGATGCCTCGATGGAAATCGCTAGACGCTCCAGAGGAACCCCGCGTGTGGCCAACGGTCGCTTGCTTTGGGTCAGAGATTATGCGATGAGCAAAGCCGACGGTCGCGTCAACATCCGCATCGCTCAAAACGCGTTGGAGATGCTCGGCATCGACCATCGAGGCCTGGACCGCCAAGACCGCAAGTATCTCGAGACAATCATCCGAGTCTTCCAAGGTGGTCCGGCAGGACTCGAGGCAATCGCGCACACGATGGGCATATCTTCCGATACCCTCGAAGACGAAGTCGAACCGTTCTTGTTACGATCGGAATTGATCATTCGCACCCAACGTGGACGTATCGTCACCCCACTGGGCCAGAGCATCGTAAAGTCTACACGCTAGTCTTTTCAAGCGTATCGATAGCTTCGTCGAAAGCCTCACCGCGACCGACCAACAACGAGATCGGCTCATGGCTTGTCGGGTGACGAAAATCCAGGCGCATTGCCGTCAGAAGCATCCGATAGATGCCCGTCTTTTCGTAGAACATTTGGTTCCATCGATGATCCCCATGCCGATGATCGCCAAGGATCGGATGGCCGATTTGGTTCAAGTGCCTTCGGATCTGATGCCAACGACCCGACTCAGGCCGGATCTCCAGTAGTGAAAACCTAGCCGTGGGGGACCCGCAGGCCGGCCATGGGATTTCGAATCGCTTCAGGCATCGAAAATGAGTGGTGGCTTGTTGTAGAAGATGCTCCCGAGAAGAACCCTCGTCGAAACACTTCGGATGGAGCAGTGGACGATCGACACGACATTCCTCGGGCATGTCTCCCCACACCAAGGCTTGGTAGTGCTTCTCTATCCGTTGAGCCATGAACATTTCCCCCAACGCACCGGCTACTTCAGAGGATCTGGCCATGAGCACCAAACCGGCCGTCGGGCGATCCAACCGATGAACCGGGTAAAGGAACTGCTGCATTTGGTCTCGGAGAGCTTGGAGCAGTACCGGCTCGGTATCCAGTGTGTTCGGTCCACGATGAACCATCACCCCGGCAGGTTTGTAGACGGCTACCAAATCTTCATCGCTGTAAACGATCTGGATCGGCTGGCTTAAGCTCTCGACGACGAAGTCCTGAGTGTCTTTCATGGGGGGTCAGATCTTGGGCCATTTGCTGGAAAAACCTTCGGATTTAAGAAATAGCTCCACGAATGAATCTGGGATCGAGCCTGGATCGACTTTTTTTTTCATAGGCTTTTGGTTAAGCTTTCTGCAAGAAATCCTCTGGGATTTTACGCGTTTGTTCAAACAGTCAATGGAATTGGACTTCGGGGAAAGGTTCTCGTTTCGAACATGCTTCAGAATCCACGAAAACTCCAACTTTCGGAAGTCCAACGCCAGGGCATGCGCGCCGCAGGCCGTTTCAACGCCCAGCTCATGGATTACATCCGAGGATTCATCCAAGCCGGAATCACCACCGGTGAGATCGATCGGCTGGTCCACGAGTATACGATCTCCCACAAGCATACGCCCGCAACACTGGGCTACTTGGGCTACTCCAAGAGCTGCTGCACGAGTGTCAACGATGTGATCTGCCACGGTATCCCCGGCGAATACGCTCTTAAAGAGGGAGACATCATCAATGTCGATATCACATCGATCGTCGACGGCTGGCATGGAGATCAATCGGAAACCTTCCTGATCGGAGATGTTTCGGACCACGCCAAAGCGGTGACCCAGTGCGCTTTTGACGCAATGCATCGAGCCATCGCGGCCCTAACACCAGGTTGCCCGGTGAGTGTGATTGGCGAAATCGTCGTGGCAGAGGCGGAAAAATATGGATTCAGCGTCGTTCGTGAATACGTCGGGCACGGACTAGGTCGCCGATTCC
>CAILTZ010000782.1 GCA_903837255.1 uncultured Pirellula sp.
GGCTATCAGACTCTTGGCGCTGCTCGGTACGGCAAGTCTTCTAGCTTCGGCGTCTTGGGCGCCAACATCTTGGGCTGCCGACCCGGCGAATCCGACTTGGTCCAAAGACGTTCTGCCCATCCTCAGAGCCAATTGCTACGCCTGCCACCAAACCTCCAAAACCCAAGGTGGCTATTTGATGACCAAGTTCGATGGTCTGCTCAAAGGGGGTGAATCGGGGGATGCTGCCGTCGTGCCGGGAAATCCGGATGCCAGCAAGCTCATCCGCGAAATCACTCCGGTTGATGGCAAGTCTGAAATGCCCAAAAACCTCGCCCCCTTGAAGCCCTCCGAGATCGAAACGATCCGCAAATGGATCGCGGCTGGGGCCGTCCAAGACATCGTCGATACCGGCCCTCGATTCACCAACGAGAAACCTCCGGTCTACTCCCGTCCACCTGCCATCATCAGCTTGGACTTCTCCCCGGACGGCTCGCAGCTTGCCCTCAATGGTTTCTACGAAACGCTCGTCTTGGGCACGCAGGACTGGAAGCTCAAGCACCGGCTCATCGGACCGAGCCCACGCGTCGAATCGGTTCGATTCTCCCCTGACAACAAGTGGATCGCTGTAGCCGCCGGCGAGCCAGGTGTCTCGGGCGAATTGCAACTTTGGAACAACGAAAACAAACAATTGCACCGAAGTACCCTGCTCGGTGGCGATACGCTCTTTGGACTTTCCTGGACCCAAGACTCGGGAATGCTCGCTCTGGGTATGGCGGACAATTCGATCCGAGCCTTTGACCTCGAGGGCAACCAAAAGCTCTATCAACGAGCCCACGACGATTGGCCTCGCTCAACGGTCTTTACCGTCGATGGCAAGCACTTGATCTCCGGTGCCCGCGACATGACGGTCAAACTCACTGAGGTTGAAACCGAACGGTTCATCGACAACGTGACGTCGATCACTCCAGGAGCCCTCCGAGGCGGAGTCCAAGCCCTGGCGCGGCACCCCGAACGCGACGAGATCCTCGTGGGTGGCTCCGATGGCACCCCCAAAATCTATCGCGTCTTCCGCCAAACCGCGCGCGTCATCGGTGACGATGCGAACCTCATCCGACAACTCGACCCGATGCCCGGCCGAATCTTCTCGGTGGCCATCAGCCCCGATGGCAAATACCTTGCCGCAGCCTCGACCATCGACAACCAAAGCGTTGTGAAGGTTTGGTCCTATGACGTCGATGGCAAACTGCCTCCAGAAATCAAAGCCATTCAAGCCAAACGGGCGGCACAACGCAAACCTGAAGAACGAAAGAAACTCGAGGAATACGTCACCGAGCAACCCCAAGTCCTCGGGACCTTTGCTGTCCCCAATGCCGCCGTCTACTCGCTGGCCATCGACCCCCAAGGCCGGATCGCTGCGGGTGCATCCGACGGTCGCCTGCGAGTTTGGAATATCGCCGATTCTCAGCTGATCGCCGATGTCGATGTCACTCCTGCAGGCTCGGCAACAACCATCGAGGACAGTTCGATCGCTTCGCTTCGCACCGAGCGGCTCAAGGCGATCGGCGAGGCGCACCTGGCCGAGCGAACCAGTCCAGCACCCAAAGCCGAGGGGGAGCTGGCTCACCAACCAATCCCATTAGATAAGATCGCCGCGATCCAAGTCCAACCGGCCAACATCGACTTTGGTGCTTGGAACGACTCGGCGCAAATCGTCGTGATGGCTCAGCTAACGACCGGGGAGCTCGTCGATGCGACTAGTCAAGCGAACTTTGCCGCCGACAACGATTCGGTTTGGCTCTCGCAACGAGGCTGGGTGCAATCGGTCCGAGCCGGCGATGCCAAGATCAATGTCGCTCTGGGCAATCATCAGCAGTCGATCGCTGTGCATTCGACGATCCCAGCGAGCTTTGGCGTCGACTTTACCCGCGATGTGAATCCGGCCCTGTCTCGCTTGGGCTGCAACTCGGGAACTTGCCACGGAGCCCAAGCCGGCAAGAACGGCTTTAAACTTTCGCTACGAGGCTACGACCCGAACTACGATGTTCGCAGTCTGAGCGATGACCTTGCCGCTCGCCGCATCAACCCGAGTTCTCCGATCGATTCGATGATGCTGACCAAGCCCCTTGGAGTCGTCCCGCACACAGGTGGTAAACTCTTCGAGCCAGGGGACAACCATGCGTTGGTCTTGCGTCAATGGATCGCCGGTGGAGCGAACCTCAACATGGCCACCCCCAAGGTCACGGGCATCCAAGTGACCCCCAACAATCCAGTCATTCCCATGCCAGGGGGCATCCAGCAACTGCGCGTCGTAGCGACCTACGCCGACGGCAAGACTCGGGATGTGACCCGCGAAGCGTTCCTCGAATCGGGCAATAGCGAAGTAGGAGCGGTCCTCGAAGGCGCACGCGTCCAGGCCTTGCGACGCGGCGAAGTACCCGTGCTGGCACGCTTCGAAGGCGCTTATGCAGCCACAACCCTGACGGTAATGGGGAACCGCGACGGTTACCAGCAGCTTCAAATCGCTTCCCAAAACCCCATCGATCGCTTCGTGGCGTCCAAGTGGGATCGGCTCAAGATCCAACCCTCGGGATTGTGCAACGATGCCGATTTCTTGCGACGTGTGACCCTCGATTTGACCGGAGTGCCACCAACCCCCGAAGCCGTCAGAGCATTCCTTGCCGATACCACCGAGAGCCGAGTCAAACGCGAGCGAATCATCGATGAACTCGTCAGCAGCGAAGCGTTCATCGACCACTGGACGAACAAATGGTCAGACCTCTTGCAGGTCAACTCGAAGTTCCTCGGCAAAGAAGGTGCCTCGAAGTTCAAGGACTGGATCCGCAATAGCTTTGCAACCAACAAGCCTTACGACAAATTCGTCTACGAGATCCTCACCGCATCGGGCTCCAACCGCGAGAATCCCGCAGCGTCGTACTACAAGATCCTGCGAACCCCCGAGGAAGCCGTCGAGAACTCGACCCACCTGTTCCTGGCCGTGCGATTCAATTGCAACAAGTGCCACGACCACCCCTTCGAACGCTGGACCCAAGACCAGTACTACGAGACAGCCGCCTATTTTGCCCAAGTCGGCTTGAAGAAGGACGACGCCTCGGGCAACAACACCATCGGCGGTACGGCCGTCGAAGGAGCCAAGCCGCTCTGGGAAGAAGTCTTCGACAAAAAGGATGGCGAAGTCAAACACCAAAAGACTCAGCAACCCATTGCGCCGAAGTTCCCGTTTGTCTCCAATCACACCCTGCCTGAAAACCCCTCGCGACGAACCCAGTTCGCCTCCTGGGTCACCAGCAAAGAAAACCCGTACTTTGCCAAGAGCTTCGTCAACCGCATGTGGGGTTACCTGCTGGGCAAAGGTCTCATCGAGCCCATCGATGACATCCGGGCTGGAAACCCACCGAGCATTCCTGAGTTGCTAACTCACTTGGAAAAAGACTTCATGGACCACAATTTTGATATCCGTCATGTGGTCCGGACGATCTGCAAGTCCGAGGTATATCAACTGTCGATCGATACCAACAAGTACAACTCCGACGACGATCGAAACTACTCGCACGCGATGCCAAGGCGGTTGCCTGCCGAGGGTCTTTTCGATTCGATCCACCAGGTCACCGGTGCTGTCTCGAAGATCCCGGGCTTGCCCCCGGGCACCCGAGCCGCAGCCCTTGCCGATGCCGATGCAGGCCTACCCGACGGGTTCCTCAACAACCTCGGCCGTCCGCCTCGCGAGAGCGCTTGCGAATGCGAGCGATCCAATGAACTCCGCCTCGGCTCGGTCATGGCTCTTGTCAGCGGACCGACCCTCGGTAGCGCGATCGCAGATCCAGAAAATGCGATCCGAAAACTCGTCGAGTCGACCCCGGACGATGCTGCTTTGATCGACGAGGTCTTTGTGCGTGTGCTCAATCGTCACGCCTCAGCCGAGGAGATCCAAGCCGCCTTGTCGACAATCACCTTGATCCAAAAAGACCACGAGCGAATCATCGCTCAGCTCGGCGAACGGGAAGCTTGGTGGGTCCAAGAAAAGCCCAAGCGTCAAGCAGGCCTGGACGCCGAGCGAGAGTCGACCAAGATGGCCCTCGAGGCCCGCAAGGAGCAGATCCGTCCCGATCGCGAAGCGGCCGAGAAGGCTCGCCTCGAACGACTCGCGGCAGCCCAAGGGGCCGTCCAAGGCTTTGAAGCCAACCTCGATAACAAACTCCAAGAGTTCATCGACGCAAGACGCAACGGACCGACCTGGCAAACCCTCGCTGCGGTCAAAGCCGATGCGACCACGGGTGCCACTCTAGCACCGCAAGCGGATCGATCGATCCGAGCTTCCGGTGGAGCGAATAAAGGACTCTACACGATCGATACCGTCGCGACCAACGGAGCGATCACCGCCGTGAGACTCGAAGCCCTCACGGCGCCTGATCTGCCAGGCCAAGGACCAGGGCTGCCACCCAACGGCAACTTTGTGGTCACGGAGCTCGAGCTATTTGTCGGTGCGCCCGACAAGCCTGCCGAAATGCGAAAAATCAAACTCGTGAAGGGACTAACCGATTTTGACCAAGCAGGCTTCTCGGCAGCAGCGGCCATCGATGGCAAGAACAACGACCAAAGCGGCTGGGCGATCGCCAATGCCGTCGGTGTCGAGCACTGGGCCGTGTTCGCTTTGGAAGCTCCTCTGACGCTCCAAAAGGGAGAAGTCTTGCAGTGGCGAATCCACCAAAATCATGATGCGGTCGAGCACCGTCTGGGCAAGTTCCGACTCAGCGTCGGTCAGCACGAAGGGGAGCTCGCTCTGGGTCTTCCAGAATCTTTCCGAGCCATCAGCGCGATTCCTCGGGCGGCCTGGACGCCGGAACTGACCAAGGACGGAATGAACTATTTGAAACTCTCGTCAGCGGAGCTCAAGGGATTGCAAGCAGTCGTTCAAAAGGAGAGCCAAGGGCTCCCTGAAGACGAGCAGGTGGTCGTTTTGGCCAAGCGAATCGAGCGATTGGGAACCCCGCTGCCGGAAGATTCCAGATTGCTGAGGCTTCGGGCCGATGTTAAAGAGAGCGAAGGCCAACTGGGCAACGCCCGCTTGACCTCAGCTCAGGATTTGGTCTGGGCACTGATCAATAGCCCGGCATTTTTGTTCAACCACTAGAATTTAAACCGCTAGAATTCACTCCGTACACCGTTTTTGGAAACCCTCCCATAAGGCGTTAGAACATGTTGCGATTGCTAGGTTCGGCAGGAAAAGATTTGTGCGATAAGAGCCTGAGTATTACCCGCCGAGACGTTCTTCGCGTCGGTGGCTCGGGGCTCTTTGGTCTGTCGCTTGCCAATCTACTAAAACTCCAGTCGCTCCAAGCGGCTAGTTCGGAAGGTTCGCCAGGTTGGAACAAAGCCAAGCGGATGATTTTGGTGTATCTCCAAGGCGGACCGTCCCACTTGGACCTTTGGGATCCCAAAGAAAATGTTCCCGACAAGGTCAAGAGCGTCTTCAAGCCGATCCCGACGAAGATCCCCGGCACGTTCTACACCGAGAATCTGCCCAAGCTAGCTCAGGTCAACGACAAGTTCACGATGATCCGCTCGATGAGCTATACCCCTAACGGGCTGTTCAATCACACCGCAGCGATCTACCAGATGATGACCGGATACACCACCGACAAGGTCAGTGCCTCCGGTCAGCTCGAACCACCGAGCCCCAAGGACTTTCCGAACTTTGGCTCGAACATCATCCGACTGCGACCAGCCGACGAGCCGATGCTACCGTTTGTGATGCTACCGCGTCCCTTGCAAGAATCCAATGTGGTCGGCAAGGGAGGTGCAGCGGGCTTTTTGGGCAAGGAATACGATCCGTACACGTTGTACCCTGAGGGGGACGACATGGACCTCAACAAGATGGATCGGATCAACGTCAGCGACCTGCAACTGCGTCCCGAGGTCTTCTCGGTCCGATTGCAACGCCGAGCCGCACTTCGCGATTTGATCAACAAGCAGATGCCGACGATCAACGCCGCGGTCGAAAAGCAACAGCTCGACGAGTACTTTTCGCAAGCCCTCTCGCTGGTGGTTTCTGGCAAAGCCCGCGAAGCATTTGATCTGAGCCAAGAATCCGAAGTCCTCAAAGACGCTTACGGACGAAACACCTTTGGACAAAGCTGCTTGCTGGCTCGTCGATTGATCGAAGCCGGAACACGCGTTGTCGAAGTGGTTTGGCCCAAGGTCGCCAATAGCGACAACCACTCGTGGGACCACCACGTCGATCTTTCCAAGCGGATGAAGAATCAATCCGGCCCGATGCTCGATGCCGGTTTGGCGACCCTTGTCGAAGACCTCCATCAACGCGGGCTGCTCGAAGACACCTTGTTGGTTGCCGTCGGCGAGTTTGGCCGATCTCCAGAGCGCGGTGTGAGCACCAGCGGAAATGGCAACAGCGACGACGGTCGCGATCACTGGCCGTATTGCTACACCTCGGTCATCGCCGGGGCTGGGATCAAGCGAGGCTATGTCCACGGCAAGAGCGACAAAACCGCCAGCGCCCCGATCGAATCCCCAGTCCATCCAGCTCAGCTGCTAGCGACCATCTACCACGCCTTTGGGATCGACCCAGAGACGATCGTCTACAACCACCTCAACCAACCGCGCGAGCTCGTCAAGGCCCAAGCGGTTACGGAGCTGTTCGCGTAATCGATTGGTTGCGTAAACGATAGATTTCCCACCCGCACTCTCTCTCAAAAGTTGTTGAGTCGACCATGCGTAAAGTATTTTCGTTGGCCGTTGCGCTGACGGCAGCTCTTGCCGTCGCTTGGGGTCCATGTGTTAGCCATCGCGCACTGGCCCAAGAAAAAGACGCTGCCCCCAAGAAACAAGGTCTCGGGGCAACCCCGGCCAAATCGTTCCGTGTTCCCGAGGGCTTTGACGTCGAGCTCGTCTACGAGGTCCCTGCCAAGGAGCAAGGCTCCTGGGTGGCCATGTGCGTGGACCTCAAGGGCCGATTGATCGTCTCGGATCAGTACGGCAAGCTTTACCGCGTCACCCCAGGTGTACCAGGCCAAGGATCACAGACGGCTGTCCAACCCATCAACGTGAACCTCGGGATGGCGCAGGGACTGCTGCACACCAAGGACGGTCTTTACGTGGATGTCAACGGCGAAGGGATCCTCGACAAAGAGCAAAAAGACGCACCGCGCGGTGCGGGACTCTACCGACTGCAAGACCTCGATGGGGATGAACAGTTCGAAAAGATCGAGCGGATCATTCCGCTTAACGGGGGCGGTGAACACGGCCCCCATGCGATCATCCCTGGTCCAGACGGGAGGCTCTATCTGTGCGCCGGGAACCAAACCGATCTTCCTGCGAAAATCGATCGTTCGCGAGTTCCACGCCACTGGAGCGAAGACCATATGCTCGGACGCATGCCCGATGCACGCGGCTTTATGGCCGATCGATTGGCCCCAGGCGGATTCATCCTGAGCTTCAATCCCGACGGCAGCGACGTCGAGTTGGTCTCGACAGGATTTCGTAACGAGTACGACATCGCCTTTAACCCTCTAGGCGATTTATTCACTTACGATGCCGACATGGAGTGGGATATCGGAACCCCTTGGTATCGTCCGACGCGGGTCAATCATGTCATCAGCGGAGCTGAGTTCGGATGGCGGAACGGTACAGGCAAGTGGCCTGAGTACTTTGCAGACAGCTTTGGTGCTGTTGCCAACATCGGCTACGGATCTCCGACCGGGATCGCCTTTGGAACAGGTGCCAAGTTCCCTGCGAAGCACCAAAATGCGTTGTTCATCAGCGACTGGAGCTATGGGGTGGTATATGCCGTCCATCTGGAACCTGAAGGAGCATCCTACAAGAGTACGTTTGAGCCGTTTGTCAGCGCATCGCCGATGCCTGTAACCGATCTGATCATTCACCCCACCGAAGGCTGCATGTACATGACCATCGGTGGACGCAAGACGCAGTCGGCTCTCTATCGAATTCGATACGTCGGGAGCGAAAGCACTCAACCAGCAGTCTTCCCAGACAACGAAACTGCCAAAACCGCCAGGGCCGCACGACGTCAACTCGAAGCCATGCACTCACCGGGTGCCAAACTCGACATCTCCTCGGCCATGCGGTACATCGGAAGCCCAGATCGCGCCTTGCGAACATCTGCACGATTAGCTCTGGAGCATTATGATTCCAAGCTTTGGCGAGAGCCCATCCAGCAGGCTTTGCCAGCCCAAGCCGCCATCACCATGGCCATCGCACTGGCTCGCAAAGGAACTCCTGCCGACCAAGCCGATATTCAAAGCAGTTTGCTGCGAATCGATTGGAGCAAGCTCAGCAGCACCGAAAAACTCGAACTTCTAAGGGCCTATCAATTGAGCTTCCTGCGACTGGGCCAAGGGGACCCAGCCACAAGCCAGAAGATCATCGCGCAGCTGGATCCTCATTTCCCGGTCGCCGATGGAGATGCCCTGGTCGATCGCGAACTTGCTAGAGTCCTGATCTATTTGAATGCACCCAAGATCGTCGATCGATGCGTCGCACAGATGAATGGATCGAACTCTGCCGAACAGCAGATCCATTACGCGTTCTGCCTTCGCGAGGCCGACAAGGGCTGGACCCCTGAGACCCGCAAAGCCTATTTTCAATGGTTCTACGACATCGGTACGGCTCGCGGTGGAGCATCCTTCGGAGGCTTCCTGGAGAATATTCGCAAAGTCGCTATCGGCAACTTAGAAGATGATGACAAGGCCGCCTTGGGTGATCTCACCGGACCGTTGCCGGCACCGAAAGATCCACTGGCGGATCTGGCCCCAAGGGCGCAGGTCAAGCAGTGGACGGTCGATGAATTGGCCGAGAAGTTCGCTACCAAGAAGGATGGATTCAACTATGAACGCGGCAAGCAGATGTTCGCCGTAGCTCAGTGCTACAAGTGCCATCGCTTCGCCGGACAGGGTGGAATCCAAGGTCCAGACTTGACCGCCTCGTCGCAGAGGTTTTCGACCAAGGATATGCTTACGGCGATCATCGATCCAAACAAAGAGATCAGCGATCAGTACGAAGCGACCATCTTCCAGACCGAGGAAGAGACCGTCATCGGTCGAGTAGCCAACCTAAACGGAAACGACCTGATGGTCGCTACCAACATGCTCGATCCGGGTAATTTTAAGAACCTCAGGCGGAGCGACATCGTCGAGATGAAGCCCAGTAAGGTTTCGATGATGCCAGGCGGCTTGCTCGATACGCTCACCGAGGACGAGGTTTTTGACCTGTTGGTTTACCTGCAATCTGGGGGGAACCCCAAGAGCGATCGCTATGCTAGCAACACGAGCTCACGCTAAACGCTAGCAATTTCTGACATTGCGGGAAAACACTCTGATTTGATACAAGGGACCCTCAGTTGTTGGGGTCCCTTGGTCTTGCGAGTCGAAGATGCTTTCCCGTTGGGCGATTCGAAAGAAGTTGCAAATTGCGATGGCAGTCTTGGGGCTGGTCATTGGCGTTTTGGGCTACAGCTCGTTCCGTGGCGTTTATGCTTACAAGGAACTCGTCGCGACCCTCTCTAGCCGCGCCAGTGAGATTCCATTAACGGCTGAGTTGACCCGAGCGATCGATGATTTGCGGGTCGACCAGGAGCCATCGCACACGCGGGAGATTCTGACGTTTTCGATGCAGGAGCCCGATGAGGCCAACACGTACACCCGCCGGCCTTTTTCGGATCGTCTGCAACAAGTTCGGGAGATACTCGCGAGGTACAAGTCCAGGTTGGAGAGTTCACATTCGGACGCATTGTTTCTTGCGGATCGGAGCGAGGAACTGCAAACGGCCGAGAAGATAGGCGAGCTGATCAACGAGATCGCTTGGCGGAATGGCCGCAAGGATTTGGTTACCAACCGGATAGCTCGGATGCAGCAGGATCAGGATTTGGATCAGTTGGGTGATCTTGCGCATCAGTTGCCTGATCTGCTCACGCGACGGATGGTCAGTTTCCGCGATGAGGTCCGTACTCGGTATCGGACTTGGATCATCATGGCTTGGAGCAGTGCGATCCTAGCCGGTGGGATGCTCATCGGTTTGTTTGTATACGCGCGCTCGGCGGTGGTGCGTCCCTTTAAGAATCTTTTGTATGGAGCCAGGCGCGTTGCGCAGTGCGACTTTGCTTACCGTATCCATACGTCTACCTCGGATGAGATTGCAGAGCTGGCGCATGCGATCAATCTCAGCGCGCAGAGTTTTCTGGCGATTCAAAAGGATCTCAAGGAGCAGGTCCGTCAGAGGTCCGAAGAGGTGATTCGAAACGAGCAGCTCGCGAGCGTCGGTTTTTTGGCGGCGGGCGTGGCGCATGAAATCAATAATCCACAGGCCGCGATCGCTTGGAGCGCCGAGGCGCTCGAAGCCCGTTTGCACCGTATCCTGCACCCAGTCATGCGAGTCTCTACGGGCATGCAAGTCTCTACTGACGAGAATGCTTCGGCCTCCTCCAACGCAGTCGTATCGAGCGAGACGCTTGCAGGAACCGATCTTGATACGCTCCGCACCTACTTGCGACGGATCCAAGACGAAGCGTTTCGTTGCAAAGGAATCACCGAGCGATTGCTGGATTTCTCCAGATTAGGAACCAACCAGCGCAAGCAGCAGACGGACATGAACGAGGTCGTCCGTGACGTGGTCGATATGGTTCGGCATCTGGGACCCTACCGCTCGCAGAAAATCGAAATCGAGACCAGTGAGTCTCCGGCGATCGCCTGGGCGAGCCCTCAGGAAATGAAGCAAGTGGTCTTGAACCTGATCACCAATGCGCTCGAGTCGCTCGATCCAGATTCCAAATCTGGGCTAGTGCGGGTCAAGGTACTCCCTAGACCGGAGCAGGACCAAGTCCATTTGTTGATCGAGGACAACGGGTGCGGAATGGACCAAGAGGTCATGAGGCACTTGTTTGAACCATTCTTTACACGCCGTCGGGATGGACGGGGTACAGGGTTGGGATTGCCGATCACCAACAGGATTATCACCGATCACGGTGGGCGGATCACGCCGCGCAGCGAAGGGCCTGGATTGGGCTCCCGATTCGAAATTGCATTGCCCTCGAAACCTACCAACGATTCCCTTTATGACAACCACCATGAACTCGCAGTCGCCTGAGTCCCTTTCGATTCTCTTTGCCGACGATGAAAAGGAACTTCAGGAAATCGCACGCATAGAGCTCCCCTTTTACGGTCACCGAGTGACGGTATGTCCCGACGGATACACTGCGATCGCGGCACTCGAAAAGGACCAATTCGATTGCTTGATCGTCGATTTGGACATGCCTGGAATGAATGGCATCCAGGTCATCGAGCGGGCCGCCACACTCTGTCCGGCAACCGAGGCGATCGTTCTAACGGGAAAGCGTTCGTTGGAAACGGCCATCGCGGCGCTGAGATTTGGAGTGATCGATTATTTGAGCAAGCCCTGTCGCTTTTCCGAACTCAATGAGCTCTTGGCTCGCGTCGCGCAGAGACGTCGGCTCAAGCAGCGCACGGCGGAGCTCGAGCGAATGGAACGCAGCCACTCGTCCCGCGCACCTCAGATCGTCGGCCAGTCCAAAGCGATGCAGGGTATTGCCAAACTCGTTTCCCGAGTTGCACC
>CAILTZ010000783.1 GCA_903837255.1 uncultured Pirellula sp.
CAGCCGAATCGGGCTTCGCCTCCACAAGAGCCGATTGTCTGGATCGATCGATATTGCCGACGGAGCCCCCGCGAGACTCGAATGCCTTCGATAAGCCTCCGAGGTGAGCATCAGCCGATGCATGTACTTCATGCTCCATCCATGCGACATCAACTCCGCTGCCAACCAGTCCAAAAGCTTTTGATGCTCGGTCTTGGTCCCTTTGTTTCCAAAATCAAAAACGCTCGATACCAGCGGCTCACCAAAATGCCGATTCCAAAGGTGGTTGACGGCCACTCGGGCGGTGAGCGGATTTCTCTCGTCCGTGATCCACTTGGCCAACGCCGTTCTTCGTCCAGAACTGGTCTTGGGAAACTCGGGTTTCGGATCGTCCGCCCCGGAGTTTAGGAACCGTGTCGCGCTCCACTGAGCACCAACGAATCGGACCAAATCTCCGTCAGGGTTGTGGAGATGCTCCTGGGCCTTGGCAAGCCCCCCTGCGGCTTGATCGAGCTCCTTTTGCGCAGCGTCCTTTTTCTCCGGGACAGCTTTCAACAAGCTGATCTGAGCCGTCGTGTGCTGCAAGCTTGCCTTGGCCAACTGCCACTTGCGATCCTGAAGAACCCAAGCCCGCAGAGCGAGCGCCTGGGCGTTCTTTAGCTCCGTCAGATCCGAATTGGATCCCGAACGTGAGTCGGTGCTTTGTTGGTCTTCGAGCGCCCAACGCTTCTTCCAAGCCTCGTGCCGCAATTGCAGAGCCTCGATCTCTTCAAGCCCTGCAGCGTGCTTTTGCTCGGCTTGCTGCAACTCAAGCTTGGCGACCTGCAATGCATCCTGTGGCCCAAGGCTCATGCCGCTGCCGGGCTCTCGCAGTTGCACCGAATCCCCGAGCGTCTGGATTCGGATCTCATGAAAGGCGACTTGGACGTCAAAGGCCGTCAATTGCAACGCACCGGCTTGCCGAGCCAATGGGCTTTTCCAAGCCACCTTCGGTTGGCCGTCCAGCGCCGCGTTGATAAGCTGGCCGCGGACCTGCAGATGCAACGTGTACTCTTTGTTGAGTTCGACTGGATGCGACGCGCGGCCCTCCGGGGGATAATGATAAGTCCCATTCTGGGCGTAGGAGGCTTGGACTTTGGGATCTGGACCATGGGCGCTGACATAGACCATGATCTCGCTGTCCTGGGGACCTGGCATGATCGTCCCGTCGGCTTGGGTCGAGTCGAACGAGACCCCGACGCTGCGATAAGTGCTCCCGCCGAGGATGGTAAATCGCAAGGTCAAATCGAAATCGCTCGGAGGATTTTCCAGCCAACGCAAAACGCTGCGGCTCTGGCCGTCTTGAAGCTGCTGTAGCTTTCCAGGCTCCAACTCCCATTTGCCGCCATAGGTTTTCCACCGCTCGGGCAAGAGTGTCTCGAACTTGTCTTCGACAAGAACTTTCGCAGGATCGGTCGCCGGCTTGGAGTCCGTGTCGGACTTGGTTTTTCGATCCTCGATGGCTTGGTATTCGGCTTGAGCCTTGGCGAGTTTTTCTTTGGCAGTCTGGACCGCTTGGCTGAGACCTGCGATCGACCCACGAGCTTTTTCGATTTGGCTGGGGATCACCCATTCTCGGCGTTCGGGTTGCCAAGCCACCCCGGGGAGATTGACCGATTGGATTTCGAAGGGGATCTGCGAGAGAAACTCAGGGATTGCCGGGTTCATGATCGCCGATTTGTCGGGCGAGGACTCTTGGCCTCGCTCAAAGCGATACGTCGGCAAATCCATAGTGGCGTCGAAGACTCGGGGGAGTCCGTTTTTGGCAAAGTCGCTTTCGCCCTGGACCGAATCGAGCCGAACATGATAGGGTTCAAAGATCGCCCGCATCCGGTAGTAATCGGTCTGCTTGATCGGATCGAACTTGTGATCGTGGCACTTGGCACAGTTGATCGTCAGGCCTAAAAACGCCTTGCTCACATGCTCGATCGTTTCGTCCATCCATTGGTTTCGATTGAAGAGGAAGTAGTTGCGGGCCAGGAATCCGGTGGCACGAAGATCGCTGAAGTCCTCGGGAGCGAGTTCGTCGGCCGCGAGCATCCGTTGGATCATTTCATCGTAAGGTCGATCGTTATTGAGGGATTCGATGATCCAATCGCGCCAGTGCCACATGTGCAGTTGGCTGTTGCGGAGTTGGTCACCGAGTCCCCACCAATCGCTAAACCGCCATACGTCCATCCAGTGTCGGGCCCAGCGTTCGCCGTGCTTAGGATCCTCGAGCAATCGGTCGATGGTCGATTCATACCAAGTTGCATCCCACTGGCTCGGCAGGCTTTTCCACTCTTGGGCATCAGGTGGCAAGCCGATCAGATCGATAAAGAGCCTTCGCAGCAGCACATCGTTGGGGGCTTGGGGCTGGGCGACGATACCGCGCTGGGTATGGAGTTCGTGCAGGAAAGCGTCGATGGGATGCGAGGGCCCGTTTTGAACGAAGGGGACAGCTGGTGCGACCAGGGGTTGGAAGGCCCAGTGCTTGCGGGGATCTGGCTCAGGTTGTTCGTTAGGGATGCCTTGGGCCCCCTGGCCGATCCATCGCTCGATGATTTCGATCTGCTCGCGTTTGAATTGTTCTCCTTCGTGCTCCGGAGGCATGCGAATGCCCGGCTCGCTGCTCGATACTCGCTGGATGATCCTGCTTTGCAGAGGTTTATTCGGGATTATCGCCGGGCCCGAATCGCCCCCGGCAAGGATACTTTCGAGCGTATCAAGCCTTAAGGAGGCTTCTTGGCGGAGCGGACCGTGGCAGGCAAAACAGCGCTCGCGCAGGAGTGTTTTGACTTGCTTTTCGTATTCGATCGTCGGGTTGGATTTGTCAGAGCCCTGCTCGGGGGCTTGAGGCTGGGCGCTGAGCGGAACAGAAGCAAGCATGCACAGCCAAGCCATGAGCCCAGAGCACAAGATCAGGGATTTGGAACTGCGCAAGGGCATTTTCATGGTAGGTCGTCGGCCCTAAGGAGATGGGAAATTGGGTCTGGGCCATGGAGTTGGGCGGGGATGTCAGGTTCTATAGTATAAGCCATTGCGTGGTGCCATAGAGTGGAATTGCGATGAAGAAAAGTTCGGCGCGTGCAAAGGGATGTTTTTTTCCAAGTCGGGAGGTTGTCTGCTACCAAACGATCCGGCCAGGAAACTATACTCGGAGGACCTTTTCGGACTCATGGCGTTGGTTCGAAGGTCGTTTAGTGCCTCTCGATGTTAGGGACTTTGTATCCATGCGATTTTTTTACTCTCTGTTGGCATTGGTCTTGGCTATGGCAGCACATCCTCTCCATGCTCAAACTCCTGCGACGCAAACACCCATGCGGACCCTTGGGACCATCGAGCGCTTCAAACCGGAGTTTGATAAGCTTTTGCCGGCCGATTCGAAACTCGAGGTCTTGGCCGACGGGTTCACTTGGACCGAAGGCCCGCTGTGGATGGGTGACGACAAAAATGGATACTTGCTCTTTACCGACATTCCCCGCAATTCGATATTCAGTTGGTCAAAGTTCCATGGAATCAGCTTGTTCATGGAGCCCTCTGGCTACACCGGAGTGACCTATTATGGGCTTGAACCTGGAGCCAACGGATTGCTCAAAGACTCCGATGGCAATCTCGTGATGTGCGAGCACGGGGACCGTCGCGTGAGTGTGCTGACTCCCAACGGAGGCAAACGAACGCTTGCAGACAATTACAAAGGCAAGCGGCTCAACAGCCCCAACGATGGGGTACTGAAGTCCAATGGAGACATCTACTTCACCGATCCGCC
>CAILTZ010000784.1 GCA_903837255.1 uncultured Pirellula sp.
CACAACCTCGAAGTCATCCGAGCCGTCGATTGGGTGATCGATCTAGGGCCAGAAGCCGGCCGAGACGGTGGGAATCTGGTCTTCGAGGGTAGTCCGCAATCGATGATCGAGTACGCCCGAGGGTCGTATGCCAAGGGTGCCCCGGCCGGGCGATTCCCAAGCTATACTGGAGAGGCGCTGGCTCAGTGGGATTCGATTCGCGCAGGCGAGCTTCAGACAATCAAAGAGCCGACTGCAATACCGACTGCAAGGCCAGCCGACAACAAGCCCGCCAACAAGCCCGCCCGGAAGACCGACAACAAGGCCGCCAACAAGGCTGACAATAAGGCTGACAACAAGGCTGACAGCAAGGCCGCCCAGAAAGCTGCCAAGATTACCGCCAAAGTCAAAACCACCAAGAAGCATCCATGAACTACCCCAGCCCAATCTTGATCGCCCGTTGTCTGTCGATCGCCGTCTGCTTGTGGTTAACCCAAGCCGTGGTTTGGGGACAGAATACCGATGGCTGGACCCGAGTGGATGTTGCGAGGGATACCTGGATATCGAACTACCCCAGCGAACAGAGCGGCTCGAACGGCGGAGCGCCAAAGCTCAAGCTCAAATCGATCGTCGAACTTTCGATCATCGATTTTCAACCGGGTTTGCTCAAGGGCAAGCAGATTCAGGAGGCAAAACTGATTCTGAAGCTCGAAGGGGATCGGCCCATCGAGCGAGTGACGCTCAGCACCATCAGCGCCGATTGGGTCGAAGGCAACGGGTCGAGCTATCAAGTCGTCCAGGGAGCATCGACATTTACGCATCGGGTATATCCCAACGAGCGATGGTACGATTCCGATGTGACGGCCGTGAGCATCGGCCAAGGGAACACGATCTACGCGTCGGTGGATGCAAAACCGGCGGCAAACAAAGGTTGGGTCGAGTTGGAGATCCCCCCCGAGATTCTGCTAGCCCGTATCCATGGATTGAGCTACGGCATTCTACTGATGGATGACACCGGGAGCACTTGGACCCGAAAGGCGGATGAGTTTAAACAGGAGGTGTTTCCCAATCGATTTGTGGCAAGCAAGGATTCGAACAAATCCAGTGCGCCGTATCTGTTGATCAAGTTCGGTCCTGACTCGAAAGTCGCAGCCGATCAACCTGCGTCGGTCGAACGGTTGCAGTATCTAGCTGCCGACCTGGACGATCCGCGACCGAGACTCACTTGGAGCATCGATCCTGCCCTGGCCGATGGACTGATCGGGTTTCGTGCCAAACTCGACGGTGAATCGATCCCTCCTTTTTGGGTCCCCTCGATCCGGAGCAAGCCAAAGAACCTATTTACAATGCCCCTAGATCGACTCTTGGCACCCAATGCCAGTTTGGTCAAACAAGGTTCCAAAGAAGCGAAAATTAGTGTTCAGGCGATCAGCAAAAATGGGCAACTAAGCAGCGAGGTCGCTGTCCAAGTGCCGATCGTGCCCGAAGACGAATCGGCATTATCCCTTAAACCGATCGCCTCGAACTCCGGCTCGGTTTCCAAAGAGGCACTCTGGGGCGGTGCGGTACAAGGAGCCGGGACCCGCTGGAGTGTGATCGATCCGCTTGATATCTACAGTTCGAAGTCCAAGAGCCTGATCCCCTCGCAGCGGAAGAGTTACCTACAAGCCAACCATCTGTTCGACGCTCAATCTCGAAGCGTAACGCTCGACATGGCCCGGGGAGCTTGGGCAGGCTTTCAGATTATCTCCGAACAACCGTCTGCACCGAAGTTTACCTGGACGTGGCAAAACGCTGAAGCTCAGCCTCAAGAGCTTCAAGCCTGCCGGGTTGAATTCTACAGTTACCGGGATGTACCAAGTGGCGATCAGTCGGTTCCCGACCCATTGCTCGGCATGAACGTCGACAGCAAGTTTCCCAGTACCGTCACCCGAGCCAAAGCGGGGCCCCTCGCATCGAACTGGTTGGTCGAGAGCTATGTGCCACCCGAACTTCCTGCCGGCCAGTACCACGCGACCTTAGGGATCGAGCACGACGGCCAATCCGTCGAGCTGAAGCTTGTGCTGCGGGTTCACGATATTGTCATCCCCAAGACGCTGAGTTTCCTGCCGGAGATGAACTGCTACGGTCTACCTAGCAACGATATCGATTACTATCGGCTTGCGCATCGGCACCGCACCGTGGTTAATCGAGTCCCCTATGGGCAGAGCGGTAAGGTGGCTGAGGGCTGTGCACCAGAATGGAAAAACGGAGTGCTCGACTGGGGTGCTTTCGATCGGCGTTTTGGTCGGTTGTTCACTGGCGAAGCCTTTGAAGATCTGCCTCGTGGCAAAGTGCCGATCGAGTGTTTCTATCTGGCGATGCACGAGAACTGGCCCCTACCGATCGATCCTAACTACAACGGCAGTTACTGGGCCGACCAAGCCTTCACCAAAGAGTATCGCCAAGCCTGGGTTTCCTCGGTTTCCCAAAGCGTGGACCATATGGCTCAAAAGGATTGGATGCAAACACGTTTTCACGTCTACTTGAACAACAAGAACAACTTCAAAGCCAAGGGTTGGTCGCGAGGTTCATCGCCATGGCTCTTGGACGAACCGGCCAACTTCCAAGACTACATCGCATTGCGGTACTTTGGGTTGGCGTTCTTGGACGGAGTGCAGGGCTCCGACACAGCCCTGTCCTCAAAAGGGCAGAGCGACTCGAAATTGCCTCGGCTGGTGTTCCGCGCCGACATCTCTCGCCCTCAATGGCAGCGGGATAC
>CAILTZ010000785.1 GCA_903837255.1 uncultured Pirellula sp.
CGCATCAAGGACCCAGGGCTCGTGGACCATCAAACTCATAAGCCATTCCGAGGAGCTAAGGCGCTTGGGTTTGTCGGAGGCTCCATCCGCTGAATCGTCGCTCTCTTTGGGAGCCAGCGCATAGGGTTTGTTCGAGAGTGCTTTGAGGATCTGAGCCCCGACGCTCGAGAGGGGCTTGATCCTCCCCTCATGCTGGACTGGCAATGCACCGACGCTGTACCAATCGATCTCTTCCTTGGGGGGTGTCTTTGGAACGGCCGCGTAAGCAAGAGCACCGCCGATGAGGACCAGTGGAAGAGCCAAAGCCAACCAGCTTCGAGGCCGTTCTTCAGCCATCGCGAAGGCTTGGCGCTCATACCTCGATGCAAATCTCGTGAGGGTGATGCTAAAGTGAACGAGCATGCCTAGCCCTACAAGGACGCAGGATACGTAAGGGATCAGCCAACCGGCATTGGTGACGACTTGGAGCACCGTCTGCTCGACTCGCAGAGGGGACTGCGCTGCAGAGGTGTACTGGGATTGGTAATATGTTTCACCACGGAATCGCATCGGACTGTTCATCCATATGCGGCCTTCCTGAAGTGTCGCTCCGGATTCATCCAAGATACGAACGTAGGAGGAGTAGTCTTTGGGGATCGCCGTGCCTGTGTATTGCTCGAGCACGACGTTCTCGAGTTCAAACGAGAATGGCTTGATGTTTCTGCGGAACCGAAGCGCTAATTCGAACTGACGGCCATCGGACTCGACTTGTGGCAACAGAGGCTTGGGCCGTACCGACGGGTCGTTGAAGAACTGGGTAAGAGCGTATTTTCCAAGATCCTTCGAGGTCTTCTTTTCGCGAATGGTCACATACGCCGACGCAAAGTTCATTTCGCTCTTGGCCCCCCCGGACTTGCCCGCCTCGATCAAAGCGACTTCGGGTGGCAGTCCTTGAACGCCCTCTGCCTCTTTGGCCGCCTCGGGGTTTTCACGCCTGGTGGCCATGTCGGAGTTTGCCATCCATTTTTCAATGCGGATCTCAAACGGCAAAGACGGATCGCTCAGTGTTTTCTTGTTCCTCAAGGCATCGAGGATCAACGGGTCGTCGAAGGCCACGATGCGGTTCTTGTCCGGGAGCGTTGAATCGATCACCGCCAATTCCACGATGTCGGTTTGCACGGCTACCGAAGTCCGCTCGCCCTCGTAGAGGCTGATTCGCTCTTCCCGCTGGCGGTCTCCGAATACGAATTGACCGAGCATCAAAAGCCCGATCCCCAGGTGAATCAGAACGTTGCCGCCCCGTGCTCCAAAGAGCAAAACCAGCCCGGAGAGCATGACCAAGCTGACGATCAGGCTTTTGGACAATTGCCAAACGATTCTCAAGCCAGGGTCGGGGATCCTGTACTTATCCCCTGTCATCGCAATCAACGCAGCCACTCCCAGCAGGGCAACGAAGACTGTCAGGATGGTCACCCGAAGTATCTTCTGCTTGGGCGGCGAAGCGATCCCCCAATACCCAAACGCGATCGCTGCGCCCCACAAACTGCACAGACATCCCAGCCAGATGGATTGGTAACTGATGGGCGGTTCGCCTTGAAGACCCTCGCCTGCGTGTGCATTGAAGACGATCAGCGCCACCAATGCAAACCCGATCAGGGTCAGAATCATCCCGGCCAAGAGCCTTGGGCCGCGAGCCGTCATTTGAAAGCGCGTCATCTTGGCAGCCACCAGATTGACCATCATGATCAATCCGATCAGAGCTCCACCGGGGATTACAAAGCCGCCAGGCAAACCGTTCTCGGGGGTGTGGGGCCAAATCGTTTGCGGTTTGAAGACATCCAGTGGTACATAGGCTACCCAGCTATTGAAGTATTGCTTCTTGACGTCGACGATCGTCTCCTCGTCCTGGGCAAGCGTCCCGACAAAGAGGATTAGTACGCCCAGAAAGAACATCGAGCAGGTGATCTTTAGGGAGCCGGCGTATTTGAGCAGCGTCCAAATGGCATTTTCCATCGGACCCGAAGATTCGCTGGATCGGGGAAACAGACCGTCTTGGAGGGGTGCAGTAGCCATAGGAATCTATCGTTGTTTACTTGATTTTGATCGATTGAACGAATTGGATCAGGTTGTCTTTTTGAGAGGTCGCGAGTTGATTTTCGCCGATGAATTTCACGAACAAGTGCATCTCGGGAGTATCGGTCGGTAGGGAGACGACCAAAAGCATCGGTGCAGTGGCTTGTTCAGAACTTCGGATCTCGTAGAGGGAGGCTTGCTTGCCGCCGACCGAGAATTTTTGAGCTCCCGAAATGGCCTTTTCGACCATCGGCTCAAGCTTCGATGGGTCGGCCTCTTTGGCGACCTGCTGGAACCACATCATCGTGTTGGCTTGCGGATTGTCCGTGGCCATGCTGACGGTCACCTCGCCGCGCCCTTCCTTGGCAACGACATTCAACGTCGCCAGACGAAACTGGGACCCCTGGCCGACGCTCCATCCGGTGGGCAAGTCGTATTCGAGCTTGGGTCGACTGGGTGCCCCGGACCCCGTGTCCTGTGGCTCGGGGGGCTTGGGAGCCGGCCTGCTAGAGGATTGCGAACTAGCTGCGGCAGGTGCCGATGGACCTGGGCCTCCACCGCTCATAGCTCCAGTGCCTGTACCTACGGCATCGAAGATGTACGAGGGCATCGAGGCTTGGCTGCGAGGGACCTCGATCAAGGTCTCTTTAAGTGTTTCGGGGGTGAGCTCTGGGAGCTTGAGTTGCCCTCGCCATCGATTCACGTTGCTGAGCAAGTACCCTGGCCATTCCTGCTCAGGAGGCATAGCCAACGCGGTGACCGTGAATTTGACTCGGCCGGTCGCATCGGGTGAGACGAGCTCGGCGATGGCGATGTCGTTGCGTGGGTTCATCACCCAGCCTTCGGGCAGTTTGTTCGAAGGTCGACCAGAATCTTGATCGATCGAGAAGGCTTGGACGATCGCTAGAACATCGGCCATCAGCGGCTCGAACCGCTCGGGGCTGTCGGTGGCTTTGAGAAAGTAACATCCTTCGGGAGTCGGGATGATGGCTCCGAGTATGCGCCTAGGTCCGGCGGCGGCTTGTGCGTTCGAACCGGTATTCCCCGGCTGTGTGTTTCTTGCTCCGCCGGTGGGCAAAGCACTGGACCGACTATCTTTTCCAGCAAGAGGCCCGGAAACGAAAGTCGACTCGGATTTGGGGGCTTCATAGACCCGGACTTGCGTTGGCGGCTCGCAAGCGATTTGCGTGCAAACCGACAAGGTTGCTAGTCCTAGAAGGATGATTTTTTTGGGGAGTACAAAGTCCACGGAGCAAAATCCGGTTCGCGTGAGGCGGGGGGAGGTGGGCTGCATGGGGGGCTCAACACAAAGACCCGTAAAAAGGTCCGAGGCATTCACCCCGTAGTGTTTACCCTCTAGAGGGAATTCCCAAGCACCAAAGTACTCAATTATAGGCCAGAAGCCTGAAACCCAACAGTTCAACCGACCCGGCAGAGCCCTCCGGATCGGTTTTCCCAAAGATTTTTGCCGGACGGAGGCCTTAGGGTTTCGTGCTCGTTGGCTCGGCGATCACGACGTTTGTCGAGAAGAAGGCCGGCAGGGCCCCGCCATCGAAGACCCACTCGCCAAAGGCCGCGACGTACTGATCGGAGGCCATGGCGACTTCCGCCGTGTGCTTGCGGCTTTCAATCTGCTTGGCTGGCAAACTGGTCCAACTCGCATTTCGGAAGTCTCGAGTATCGGATCTAGCGATCCAAATCGAGGTCTCTTGCGGATCGGTATCGCACTGCATGCTCAGGTGGATTCGTCCATCCTTCAGATCGGTTTTCCAATCGAGTTTAGGCAGAACTCCTTGTCCGCATCTGCTCTTGTGCAGTGCGCAGATCGAACCGGCCACGCGGGCGATGTCCTGGATCGAGTGCCCTTGGTTGGGGGTATACAGAAGGTACTTCTCACCGCGGAGGTCGGCCCAGTAGTTGTTGCACGCGTCCAAGGGCCAGTAGCGATCATTGGTCCCAAAAATCAGCAGCTTGGGCTGATCGATCCGATCGCGATAGCGGTAGGGGTCGACGATCTGGATCAGCGATTCGCCTTGTTTGGTCTTCATGAACTTTTGCAAGCTCAATTCGGTGTAGTCACCGATCTCATCGGAATACGTACCCCAGGTGGCCTTTTGATGTTCCATTTGGACCGGCATGTTGAGCATGTCGATGACCATGGGGGCTAGTGCATGGATACGGGAGTCGACCGCGGAGGTCAGCCAAGTGGTCCAGCCTCGCTTGCTGGCTCCTGTAATCGTGAATTTATCGATCTCCAGCTTGTGTTCGTCTTTGGCGAATTTTTGTGCGGTGTCCATCGCGCGGACTGCCGATCGGACCATCGGCATGAGAAGCGGCCAGTCGTCTCCTTCGCCCTGGATGAATCTCTTGAAAGTCTCGGCGATGAGAGCATCTTCGTTAAGATCTCCGAGCATCGGTTGAAACGGGACTTGGGATACGACGATCGCTGGAGACCCGGTGGCTTCGGCGATCCCTTTCAAGACTTGGAATTCTGCTCGCGGTTGGATCTGCGGCGGAGCGTCTTCGCCCCACTCTTTGCGCCACCCTCCGCCATCGACCAGCAGGATCGCCGATCGACTCGATGGGTCTTGTGGCTTTTCAATCGCTTTATTCGGAACGATGACCCAAACGACATGCTTCCAAGTCACCTCTTTCCATTTTTGGGAGACCATGTGCAAACGAGCCACGCGGCTCGAGCCGATCTGACGTTTCTCGACGACCTCGAAGCGATAAGAGTCATCGATGGTCTTGGAGAACTCTTTGAGTTTCCCGGTGGCCGGCGCGGAGCCCTCCTGTGCCGAGGAAACACCAACAAAGAAGAGACTGGCAATGAGTGCACTTAATTGCATCGCAGATCGCAGGTTCATCGGTAGCACCTTGGGGAATAGATTTAGGGCTTAGATTGTCGGATCAAGGTAAACAGACGTGTTTTTTTGCATCCTGTGAACCGGTGTTCACCAGCAACAGGCTTCATTATTGTAACTGCCCTCTAGGGTAACTGAACAGTATTGTATCAGGGTGGTCAGGGTGATGGATGAAGAATCATAGGGGTAGTAACGATGAATTCGGGCTTTAATCCATGCCCAAAGTCGCGTCGGTGTCCGAGGAGCTGCGAGCATCGGCCAGCACGACCCGCAGTCGGACGGCTTGTCCGAGCTGGTCTGGGGTCCTGAGGAAACGGCTCACGATGAGCCACAGTGCGGCGATCGCAAGCAGCAGTGCGATGACTGCGTAAAGGAAAAGCTTGGCGAGTTTTTGGCCCATCATCCCAATCGGAACGGTGATGGAATCAGCCGGGATCTGAACCAAGAGCATGAGCGATGTCGATTGCTTGCGGGCGAATTCGTCGGTCCCCTTGCGTGCGATTTCCACCTTCTCCATCGCGGCGATCCATGCGCCTTGATAAGCCTCCCCGCCGGGTTGCTTGGAGATAGGATCGATGTACTTGTAAGTCCCCTCCTCTTTGAGCTTCCTGAGCATCGTTTGATCGATCTTGAACCTCAATTCGGAGTCGCTCTGCGAATTCGATGCGTTGGAATCAGCCCAAGTCGCGAAGAAGGGATGTTGCAAGATCGTCCCTTCGCGCTCTCCTTCATGACCATCGACCAAAACGGCAAAGCCGGAGAATTGGCGATTGGGTTGGTCTTGCGCGTCGAGCTTGGATTCGTCCGACGAAGCCTCCCTTTGTTGGCGTTCGGAGGCTAGTAGTTGCAGATCACCGATATTGATGGTCAGTACCAAGAGTCCTTCGGTGAGGCGCTCGGGACCTTTTTCGTCAGCCGATTTGCGTTTGACGGAGATAGGGGTCGAAACCGCGATCTTCCATCGGTTGGTGGTCGTAGATTTGAACGGCACGCTTAAATGAGAAGCGGTAGTTCGCTGAATATTGCGACGGGGTGTCGTCTGACTCAGATCTCGAGATTGGCCGGAGAAGTAACTGCGGTAGGCAAAGTTCTCGCCGATCGGGGCGCTCGATGGCTCGTTGGCAAACGCCGCAGCGATCATCGTTCCGTATCGATCCGTGATAAACAAACTATCGAACTTGGTCGATTTGGCCGATCCACCGCGGGATCGTATCCAATCGAGGCGATGGGCCAAAACCGAGTCCAGTTCACTGCGGGCGGGAAGATCCACCAGAGTCGCTAGGCTATCTGCCGGCGGGTCTTGTTCGGTCGCCAGGGACTGCAGCAGATCGATTCCGGCCGCGTCGATCGACTCGACGAAACGCTCCTCGAGCGAATCGCGGCGGGCTTCCTCCTCAACCAATCGAAACAGCGCCGAGATCTCCGATTCGAGAGTTCCTGCGGCGGATTGAGCCGCAAAAAAATTGCTCTGCAGTGCACCTTCGCGAAGCTCGTTCGACAGGTCGGTTTCGGCCACCGATACAGCCCGCCAAAACGACAGACCCATGATGGTGGCTAGAAGCAGCGGGCCGAGGATTCCGAGGATCAACAGCGGAATTCGCAGACGACTGATGCTCCGTCGCTCGAGCGCCGCGAGAACCTGCTGGACGTTGTCGAATCGATCCTCGGGCTTCTTGGCTATGCATCGATCAATGATCGAGCAGAGCCAACGATCGATCCCCGAGACACGGTAATGCCCGCGAGGGTAAGGACTCTTGAGGATCGTGTCGCGATACCGCTTGAGCCGTTCCGATAGACTGCTCGCAGTGTCCAACGTAGATACGGTCTCAGGGGTGCGATAGGGTGGAGTCCCAACGACCATGCAATAGAGAATCGCCCCAAGTGCATAGACATCCCAACGCGCGTCGGGAACCGCATTGAGGTCGGCTTGCTCAGGGGCCATGAAGAAAAGGGTACCTAGCGACGGAGTCTGTTCGTTCGAGAGCCGGCTCTGGCCAAAGTCGGCGATCCGCGGTTGCATGTCTTGGTCGAGCAAAACATTGGCAGGCTTCAGGTCGCAGTGCAGGACCCCTTTGCCGTGCGAATGGTTCAGCCCCATCGCAATGCCCGTGAAGATTTCGACGGCTCGCTGAACGCCCAGAGCACCTCGATTGCGGATTAGGTCATCGAGCGAACCATTTTCTAGGTACTCCATCACATAGTAAGGAGGCTCGGAGTCCCAGCCGACTTCGAGGACTTGGACAATCGCCCGATTGCCTGACATCGATACGAGGTTTCTGACCTCGCGGGTCAGAAGCGACCAATTGACTCCAGCTCGATGGAGATAAAACTTGATCGCAACAGTACGGCCAGTATTGAGGTTCGTAGCAATCCAGACCTGCCCGTAGGCTCCCTGACCTAACAATCTCTCCATCCGGTAACCAGGGACTTGGGAGGGCGGAACGGTCGACCGGAGGCTCAGCTCCTCGGCCCGCATCTGTTCACCAAGCGATTGATTAAGTGTTTGATTGATGGTCATCAATGGATCCGGAAATTCAAGACACAGTCGGTCATGACTCCCTTAAGCTTAAGCCCCCCGGGAATCCTTGACAAAGTCCAATTCCGCAGGATTCAGTCCAAAACGGAAACTGTGGGTGCTTTTTCCGTTAAACTGAACGGATCAAGTTTCAGTGGCGACGAAAAAACACGTCGGAAAAACGCCGCTGAATCGGTAAACCCCAGCTTTTTTTGGCTTACTCGAACAACCTACATGGCTATGAGCAAGAACCTGCAGAGGATTTTCGTTTTGTTGGTGGCAAACCTTTCTTTAGCCACGGCGGCCAGTTCGAGCCACTCGCAGGAGCTCGGCCAGCAATGGGGACATTGGCGAGGCCCTAGCGGCAATGGAACTTCCGCCACGGCCAAACCGCCCAAGGAGTTTGGTGCGACCAAGGGGCTGAAGTGGAAGACGCCGATCCCAGGGCAGGGCTCCGGTTCGCCTGTGGTTTGGGACCAAAAGGTGTTTGTCACCAGCGCCGTGCCGACCCAGTCTCGAAGCGAGTATGAGTTTCGGGTTTATTGCATGGATCGGCAAACGGGCAAGATCGTATGGGAGCAGAAAGCAGCGACGGCTCGCCCGCACGAGGGGACGCACGAGACCAACGGATTTGCTTCGGCCAGCGCATGCACCGATGGCACGATGCTCTACGCATCGTTCGGTTCTAGAGGCTTGTACGCCTACAGCCTCGATGGCCAGCTCGCTTGGTCCCGGGACCTCGGGGACATGCAAATTCGAAACGGGTTTGGCGAAGGAAGTTCGCCGACGATCGCTGGCGAGTTGCTGATCGTGCCTTGGGATCACGAGGGGCCATCGATGCTCTATGCGCTCAACAAGAAGACGGGTGATACGGTATGGCAGACCAAGCGTGAGGAGCCGACTTGTTGGGCCACTCCGCTCGTGGCAGCCGACCCGCAGGGGAACTTGCAAATCATCATGAATGGCCAAACGGCAGCTCGGGGCTATGACTTGAAGACGGGCAAGGAGCTGTGGCGGTGTGCGGGTCAGACCCAGCGGCCATGTGCCTCGGCAGTCGCCGAAAACGGGGTGGCTTATGTGGCCAGCGGTTTTCGGGGCTCTTACATTGGCGCCTTCGATCTAGCGGGAAGAGGCGATTTGGAGTCCAGCAAGCAGGTGCTGTGGACTCAGAAGAAGGACACACCCGACGTGGCATCACCGCTTCTCTCGGGCGGTCGATTGTACTACTACAAAGAGAAGACAGGCTTGCTCAGCTGTGTCGATGCAAAGTCGGGCAAGACGCTTTACGCGGCAAGCCGAGTGCCTGGGGTCAGCAGGACCTATGCATCGCCGGTGGCGGCCAACGGCTGCATCTATTTGGCCGATCGCGGTGGCTCGATCGTCGTTATCGAAGATTCGCAGGACTTGAAAGTTCTAGCGAGCAACGACATCGGTGAGGGTGTCGATGCGACGCCGGCCCTGGTCGGTAGCGAACTGATCGTCCGCGGTGAGAAGCACCTGTTTTGTTTTTCCGAATCGAAGTAGGGCTCGGGTCCCGTGCGTATCGATGGCTGCTACTTCCCCAACCGGGACAGTGAATTGAGACGATCCCCGGGGTATTCCAGCTAGGTTCCGAGGAAGGGAACCGCTGCGGCGGTGGCAAGGGGTTTTGGACTGTGTTGACTGGATTGACCGTGTTGACCAACACCCTGAAACAAGGTCCACCGAGTCAATCATGTCCGCCATCAACACAGTCATTCCTGTCAACACAGTCAATACAGTCCAAAAACCCACGAGCAGACCAACGTTCCGCGGGAACCCCCGCGGCTGTTCCGTCCTCCGGCTCCAAAACTCCTTCCACTTCAAACATCAACAATCATCACTCGACAATCATCAATCCGTCGCTGGATAAAACTCGGGGAATGTCCTTCGTCGTACTATCTCCCTTTGCGAGCTTGGCGCCTTTGCGTGAGACCCAAAGATCCCCGGCCCGGCGAGGGAACGCCAGAAGAGGGTTTCTCGCAAAGGCGCCAAGCTCGCAAAGGATCGGACCAAGAACTCCTCCAAATGGGTGCCTGAAAAAATGTTGGGGACTGTCCCCGGTTTTCAAGCGGGTTGGATTGTTCACCATTAGCGGTTTAAATCCGGGACCGCTGATAGACGCTGATGGAACAGCCCAAAACACTGGGGTTTTGCATGTCCCCGTCTGGTACCGATGCACGCTGGCAGAGGCGGTTGGATTCGAACTATCCGTGTGATCTCCTGAAACCCAGGGATGGTAACTACCGCTTAATCCATTGATTGATCCGCGCGCACTCATCATAAGATCTCGGCTTCCGGTTGGGCAAGCCAACCGGGGGCCTGGGGCATCGTTGCCGCAGGGGGAGGAACCGCGTAGACTAAAAAAGCGTTGGAAAGAAACAGAGTGTATCCTGTTGTTCCCTTCCAATTTGCTGTCGAGAAACAACAGCGACAGACGCGAGAAATCGGGAAAGCCTGCCCGTTTCCGGGCACCCTCCCCACACCACCACGGCATGCGGGTCCGCACCGGGCGGTTCATCGCGACGAAATCCTTGCAAGATTTCGGCCAAGATCATCCCAGTGATTGCCGCACGATCGTCATCCAGCAAAGGATCGACAGTGATCCGTTCGGCGGACTGATTTCGGTTGAAGAAACCTACCCAGATACAAGTGTCGATCGGAACTAGGTCACTCGGAGGAATCGTCATTGAGATCGCCAACCTCGGATTCTTCTAATTGACGCCAATTATCGATCATTTCGACTTGACCAGAAAGTTGCTTGAGCCGCATTCGACGGGCGTAGCGAATGTAATCTCGCATCGCCACTCGGATAGCTTCCGTCGAATCACTCTGCTCGGTCAGATCACGTAGCTCGGCTAATTCCTGTTCTGACAGTTCAATCGATGTGACCATGCCTACCTCATCCATTCATTCTCAGGGCTAGTTAGACTACCGCTCAATAGTCTCATCGGTTCATTTCTGAGTCAAGTTGCATTCGTCGATTCCAGCCTAATTACGACAGAACAGGGGCCGGAGTGGATCGTTTCAGGTACCTCTCGAACTCCTCAAAAACATAGGGAAAACACCC
>CAILTZ010000786.1 GCA_903837255.1 uncultured Pirellula sp.
CGGCCTTGTCGCTGCCTGCCTTGTCACTGCCTGCCTTGTCACTGCCGGGCTCGTCTGAGTTTTGCATATCGGTACCCGAGTTTTCAGTACCTGCCTGATCGCCACCAGATCTTTGGTTTCCGCTCTTTTCATTGGATCGTTGGTTCCTACCCGTTTGATCGGAGCTCTCCTGATTGCTCTCGGGTTGGTTGTCGGTTGATCCGCTCTGTTGCCGTTCCTTCATGAACTTTTGGATTTTTTCGAACGCGGTCTGATCCTGCTTTCTCGAGCCGTTGCGATCTTGGCTCTGGTTTTCGCTTGGATTGATATTCGGATCGTTCGATGGCCTAGGGTTGCCATCTAGGTTGGGGCTTGCCGGATTGCTTTCGCCGCTTGGTGACGAGTTGGATGGAGTACTATCTGCATTTGGGCTGGACTTATCTGATCCTGTTTTTCCGTTTCCGCTATCCGTTCCCCCTTGACCCGATCTCTGGGCTTGTGGATCGTCAGGCTGTCCTTTGGGGTTCTGCGAGGTATCTTTCTCGTTCGCATTTGAGTTGGATTTACCGGTGTTTTGCTGAGTATCCTTCCGGAACCTATCCCAATCGATCCGTGACTTTGGGTCGGGGCTTTGCGATTGAGCGATGCTGGGCTCGTTCTTGGGATTTTCTTCGTTGGGGCCTTGGGCGTTATCTGGCTTGATCTCAGGCTCAACAATCCTAATTCGTATGGGTTGAGAAGACGCTCGCTGTGGCTGCAGGTTGTGGCTGATTGGGTTGTGGTAGTTATCGCTAGCCAGGGCGACGATGTCGATTTCGTCCCCTACTTTGAGTTGGTGTTGTTGTGGGAGAAACGTGTACTGCGCGTTCTTTGTTCTTGGGTTTTCTTCTTCGGCCTCGAAAAGCGTTTCTTTGAAAAGCTGTTTTGGTTCTTGGGGATTTAGTTTATTTTCGGTCAAACCTTGGACCTCGATTGCGGTCAACCCATAATCAGGGTCTCGGCCAATCATCTCCAACAAGATTCCTTGATCGACCGGCACATCGACCACCGAAATTGAATTCCCGGTGAATTCAATTTCGGGAGGAAGATCTGGGATGATTTTGATCTGATAAATTACAGGGTCGTGGTTGGCTTCTTTGAGGCTATTGACCGCATGGACACGGTAGTTGGTGATCTTCTTTTCGATTGAGTTTTTGCGATCGATTGAGGCCGTCCAGGTCGCTTCGAGGTGATTGTTATCGATCTTCATGTCGAGAAATTCTCGAGCGCTGATAAAGAGTTTGTTTTGCAGTACAGGATCGAATTCGACCCTAGCGGTCTGCATCGTTTGATTTGAGATTGCGTGGATATGAGCGATGGTGCCTTCGGGGGCTTCGAAATGACCTTGCTGTTGGATAGTCCGCGGTTTTAGGTTGGTATAGTCTGGAAAGACGAGATCTACGTGGTCGATAGCAACCAGCGGCACGATCTGAATCTCGACATCGAATGGACCGGCGACGGCGTCGCCTGCGTGGATCCAATAGGTCAGGGGTTGGTGCAAACCGCCGGAGTCTTTTCCAAAATCCAGTTTGTAGTTGATCCCTTGTATTTCTTCTTTCATCGGGAGCATCTCACCTCGGACTTGGCCGTCCGAGAGATCGTAACGAAGGTATACTTTTTCGTTCTGGTGGAGCCCTTTGATGGTCACATTGATGGGGATCGAGCTGCCCTGCATGATCGTGGTCGCACCCGGAGTGATTTGTGCGAATTGCACCCGAGTGGCCGGAGCGATATTTGCCCAGGGGATCAGCATTCGCGAGACGCTGATAAGTCCACTTTTTGGGCTGGCAAAAAAGTAGATTAGCGTGCACAGCAGGCATCCAAAGAACGCGGCGCTTAGCCTGATGAGATTGGCGGTATCGGCAATTTGTGTGGCATCGGAATTTCGTAGGAATCCAAACGCATACCTTCCGACGAAATTAAGAACGCTCTTGGGTGCCGGATTGGATGGTTCATTGAGCTGGATCCAACTGATCAAACTGTCCTTGGATCTGGGGTCTTGCAGTTCAAACTGACGTGCTGCGTATTCGGGGCGGATTTTGTAACGCATCGGGGGCAGTACACGCTGCACGAACCACCAAATGCTCCAAAGAGCAAGTCCAGCCCAGAGGGCGAGTCGAACGGGTCGATTGATTTCCCAGACCCAGTGATCGACTAGAACAAAAAGAAACAGCGAAAACAAAAGGACACTTAGCAGGATCATCCAACCGTAGAAAAGCTCGGTCCTGCGGATGTGCACCGCTGCGGTTTGGATAAAGTCCTGAATTGGATCCAGAGCACTGGGTTTGTCATTACCCGGTTTTTTGTTGGCTGGTGTCGAACTCCCGACGACAGCTTGGCTCATACTCTTTAGAGTCCCATCCCGAGGTATCCGCCTGACTCCGCAAGCGTTTTATCGAGTTGCTCGAGACGCTGCTTAGTTTTGTCGGAATCGCCGGCTTGTATGAAACGATTGAATTCTTCGATGACCGCGTTGGAGACGGTTTCCTGAAACCATTTTACCACATGCTGTTCGAGCCAGGGCACATTTTCTTGGTCTAGAGCGACGCTCAAGGCACAACGCACAGCCCTGGAGTCTGAGTCGTCGGTAAACAAAACCCCTTCGAATTTGAAGGCGATCATGCCTGCGTCGGGGTTGTTGGTCACAAAGAACCTACAGGTCGCATTGTGGAGAAAATAGTTGTTATGGGTGCCATGGCTTTGAATCGCACTCTTGATTCTTTTCCATTTGGCAATCAACGCAGGGGATGCATCCAGCGGGGGATCTAGCCGCGTGACGCTTCTCAACGGCAGGCAGTCGAACTGGATATCCACCGGACGATGATCGGAATTGCTTGACATGTCAGAACCCTTACGGCGTATGCGGGAACTACAAACCCGCAAAGGCTTGTGTTAGCAAATCCCTTTCCTCGAGTTTATGAGACCGGAGGGAACCTGTCGCTGGGCTGGCAGATTCGGGCCTGGATATGAGCGTCAGAGGGTAGGATTTAGAAATATCATCACCCCATCGCATTTTCACGAATTGCCAAGCTCCCATGTTGCTCGGTTCGTCTTGGTACCAATAGACCGGGGTACCGGCGGGGTATTTGGACAAGGCCTCGATGACTTTGGAAGGATCCATGGGGTAGAACTGCTCGATGCGGATCAATGCAACATCCTCGCGACCGAGCTTCTTTCGCTCCTCGAATAGGTCGTAGTAGGCCTTCCCAGAGCTCATCAAAATCCTACGCGTTGGTTGGCTTGCAGGGCGATCGTCGGGAAGTATCTTCTTGAACGATCCTTGCTGGATCTCCTCGAGCACGGAGGTGCAACCCGGATGCCGCAAGAGGCTCTTAGGGGTCAGGACAATCAATGGTTTGCTCCATTTAGAATGGACCTGTCGACGCAGCAGGTGAAAGTACTGTGCTGGGGTCGACGGTTGAGCCACGATGACATTATGCTCTGCGGTCAACAGCAGCAATCTCTCCAACCTTGCACTGCAGTGCTCTGGACCTTGGCCCTCGAACCCATGCGGTAAAAGCATGACAAGGCGGCTGAGCCGTTTCCACTTGTCTTCGGCACTGGTGATGAATTGATCGACAATGCACTGAGCAACGTTCCAGAAGTCTCCGAATTGAGCTTCCCAAAGAATCAAACCTTCGGGGCAATCAAGACTATAGCCGTACTCAAATCCAAGCACTGCGGCCTCGGAGAGTGGACTGTTAACGATCTCGACGCGGGTTTGTCCCTGTCGCAGTTGCCCAATTGCCATGTACTTGGCGTTGTTATCAACATCATGAAGCACTGCGTGTCGATGGGAGAAGGTACCTCGCTCGACATCTTGGCCAGACAACCTGATTGGATGGCCTTCGATGACCAAGGATCCGAACGCTAGGGCTTCGCCGGCAGCCCAATCGAGTCGGGTTTTGCCCGTCGACATCTCTCGACGGTCTTCCAGGACCCTTGCGATCTTCTTATTGACATGAAAACCCGCAGGGACTTGGCTGATCTTCTCGAGGATCTCGGTAGCGACCTGTGGGGAGATGGTTGTGTCGACGACCACGTCGGCTGGCTCCGGACCACCGTAGTAGCCTTGCCATATCCCTGTCATTGATTGCAAGTCGTGTACGAATGGCTCACTCTTGGCCAGTTCAAACTGCCGTGTGAGTTGTTGGTGGCGATCCTCAGAGATCGCATCGGCTTCCAGACGAGTCATGCCGTCCATGCTCAGTAGATGCTCGAGGTACGACTCGCGAACACCCTTTTTCGAGTCGATCGCTGCATACATCAACGGCTGAGTGTATCGCGGTTCGTCCGACTCGTTATGTCCGAGTTTGCGGTAGGCATACATGTCGATCACGACATCCTTTTCGAACTGCTTGCGGAAATCCATCGCCAGAGCGACCACCTGCGCGACGGCTTCGGGATCCTCTCCGTTGACGTGGAATATAGGGATTTCAAGCATCTTGGCGATATCGGTCGCATAAGTGCAACTTCGGCCTTGGTCTGGTTCGGTGGTAAAGCCGACTTGGTTGTTGATCACCACGTGCAGTGTTCCACCGGTTCGGTAACCTGGCAGTTCGCTCAGGTTGAGTGTTTCCTGCACAACACCCTCTCCGATGAACGCAGCATCTCCGTGGATCAAAATCGTCAAATTGTCCGTGCGATGCACGTCGCCGTCCCGGTCTTGTTTGGACCGACAACGGCCTAAAGCGACAGGATTGACAAACTCCAGGTGACTGGGATTGAAACACAGGGAGATATGGAGCTTTTGACCGGTTCGCGTCGTCCAGTCGCTGCTGTAGCCCATGTGATATTTGACGTCCCCGCCTCCGCGGAAGAGCTCGGGATTCGGGTCATCGAACGACCAGAAAATACTCTGCGCTCGCTTGCCCATAATATTCGCTAGAACATTCAAGCGTCCTCGATGGGCCATGGCCATCACGACGCTTCGAACGCCATGCTCTCCGGCTTTCTCCAAAGCCAGATCTAGGAGCGGAATAAGGCTTTCAGAGCCCTCGAGCGAGAAGGTCTTAGAACCGGTGTATTTCTTGCGGACGAACTCCTCAAAGAGCGTCGCATCGGTCAGCCGGGTGTAGATTCGATTCTGAACTTCCCGGGAGAGCTGGAGTCGGTTTTCGGTCGACTCCATGCGGCGCTGGAGCCATTCTCGAATGGTTCGGTTGTCGATATGCATGAACTGCGCACCGATGCTCCGGCAATAGGTCTTGCGAAGCTTATCGATAATGTCGTTGAGTGTACGGCCATTGGTGTAATGGATATTCGGGGCCGCAAACGGCTTTTGCAAATCGTCGGACGTCAATCCGTAAGCGGATGGATCAAGCTCCGGGAGGGTCTTTCGAGAAAGACCCAACGGATCGATCTTGGCCGCCAAATGGCCTCGAACTCGGTACTCTCGCACCAGCTGATCGACTCGCTCCTGCATACGGGCCAGCCACAATGCATCGGGTGCTTGCGCCGTGTCACTGTAGCCACTGGCAAGCACTGGCTCGGCAACCAGACTCTCGGATTGGGCGCTTAGGGAGAAGTCCTCAAAGTATCTTCTCCAAGTCTCCGAGACGCTCGAAGGGTCATTAATAAAGCGTACATACAAGTCGTCGATGTAATCGAGACTGGTGGTATTCATGGCAGTCTTTGTGATGTCGAGTTCAGGATTTTCAGGAAGTTCTTACCCGGTAGCCAGGATATCTGATCCGTCTGGTTGAGAGAACATTCACCCTTAAAAACACCGCAAAGGAAATCTTTACGCCTTTGAGTGCTAGCAAGGGGGCTATGCACAGCATCCGGACTTTTCGAATTCCACGGATTATAACTGCGCCATTCGGTCGCGGTAATGGCGGTTTATCAGTTCAAATGATGATTTTTCCATGTTTAACGAAGCTTTTAGAAGATTCCGCTGGCTGGAATCCTGCCATCGGCCTGTTTCATTAGTTTTCCCAAGAAAATCGTTGAAACAAGCCTTGGAGTCGCCATCGCGGGGGACTGGGCAGACTTTGCCGATTAGGAGAATTTTGCGGAAAGGGTCAATTTTAACGCCGACCGGGCCGATAAATCCGAATGCGTGGATACGTCAATTCCCTCGGACTCTCCACGCGGATTATCCCCCCCGAATGCCTAACGCACGGAAGTAACTCTCGTGAACCGATTCACAATCCTCTGCTGCCTGTTGATCACCGCCCTGGCCGGTACCTCCCAAGCACAAGACTTGCGGAAATACCGGGTTCAGAGCTCAGCCTACAACGCTTCGAACCGACCCAGACCCAGTGCCACCGCGACGGTCCCAGCCCGATTGGCCGGAACCCCACGACCAGCAAAGACTAGAGCCCGACTTGCTTCTAGCCGGTCGGCCCAAGACCCAATCTACCAAGAACCAGGATACCGGGACCCTGGCTACCAGGATTCAGCCTACTCAGGTTCGAATTTGGACGACTCGGAAGTCATCGTCGATGGATCAGACCCGATGCATGAAGGTGTGATTCTCGACGGTGAGTATGCCTATGGTGAGCAAGCCCATGGTGAGCATGTCTACCATGACGATGGACCGATGATGTACGATGCCGAGGGATTCGAGGAATCCTATGGCCTATACAACGAATGCGATAGTTGCGGCGGAGGTGGCTGCGGATCGTGCGGGGCCGGAAACCCGTTCGGATTCGATCTGTGCAACCCGGCCGGGAATCTTCCTGGTCGCCAACTATGTATTTGCTTGCCATCGCATGGCTGGGTAAGTGTCGATTACCTCGGCCTCTTCGCGAGCGGCATGAACATTCCCCCTTTAGTGACATCATCACCCGTCGGAACTTCGCAATCGAACGCAGGGGTTCTACCTGGAGCAAACATTCTCTACGGTGGGAACGACAGCGCCTTTACCAATCAGATCAACGGGATTCGAGTTCGTGTCGGCTTGTGGTCGGCAGTGCGTCCGAATTTCGGTGTGGAAGGCGAATATTTTGGCTTCAACGAACAATCCGAAAGCTTCAACGCCAGTTCCTCTGGATCTCCAATCCTTGCCCGACCATTCTACAACAACATTACCGGACTTCAGGACGCTGAGTTGGTGGCCTTTCCAAATCTCCTCAGCGGCAAGGTACAGGTCGAAGCGACCTCGAGACTAGATGCCGCTGCGGTTCGATTCCGCCACATCCTGTGCTGCGGCGAGAAAGGTAGCTGCTCACCTTGGAATTGCGGACCGGTCGTCGCCCAATCGCGTATCGATGCAACCCTGGGCTGGAGATACATGCAACTTGCCGAAGGCCTGACGGTCACCGAGGAACTCTCCTCCCTGAACGCAAACAATCCAGGTAGCTTCTTGATCCGTGATTCCTTTCAAACGTTCAATCAATTCAATGGTTTGGAGTTCGGATTCCAATGGCTTCATCGCCGAGGATTCTGGTCGCTCGATGCGCAGATGAGAACCAGTGTTGGTATCTCTCGTCAGTGGCTTCAAATCGAGGGATCGACTCGCAGCCCACGCGACGCCGCTGCCCAAGTCGGCGGACTGCTAGCTCAACCTGGACGCAACATCGGCACCTACGATCGCAATGAGTTGGGGGTGGTCCCAGAATTTGGTACAACCCTGGGCTATCAACTGACCCAGCGGCTCAAACTCTCCTTCGGCTACACCTCCATTTACTGGAGCAATGTTCTTCGCCCCGGTGACCAAATCGACAATACCGTGAATACCAACCTCCTACCCCCCGCAATCCCCGGGACAGCCCACATGGGACAACCCTTCAGCGTTCGCGAAGTCGATTACTGGGTCCATGGATTTACCGCCGGCATCGAGTACCGTTGGTAGTAGATCCCGCAGGACCAGCACAACCGATTTAATACTCAGAGTCCTAGAAATCTCGAAGGCTTGTGTCGGCGATCGTCGATGCAAGCCTTCGTCGTTGATGATTTTTGGTTTTTCACCAGGTGTTTGGGATATCGACCATGGCTGGCTTGTGGGATCGGCTCAAAAAGGGACTTCTAAGTTCGTTTGCTAGGGGAATTCGGGTCTCCGCCCATCGCAGGTTGGCACGCCGCAAAATCCGCTTGGAACTACTCGAAAGCCGCCAACTCATGGCTGCCGACATCCAAGGGGTTGTTTACCACGATGCGAACAATGATGGCATTATCGGTTCGGCCGAAACGCGGCTAAGCGGTATCCCCATCCAACTCTTTTTGGACAACGGAGACGGCGTCTTCGGCAATACCGATACCCTCAAAGCCACGGCGACCTCCGGTGCCAATGGAGCCTACTCTCTGAGCGCGGTGACCGCCGGAACTTATTTCGTCGTCCAGAACTCGGAACCCGCCGGTTTTGTTCAACGCCAAAATCAACGTATCCAAAAAGTAACCCTCGCGGCATCCGATATCGCCATCGCCGACAAGCTCTTACTCGACACGTTCAACACCACCCAACAAGTCGTCAACGCGAGTTTCCCAGGAGCGACACCGAATTCATCGTCTCTTGCTGCCCCTGAAGCCGTAGGTGCGGAGCGCGATGTGTTTGTCGATGCAACCGCAGGAACTGTTAGTGTCGCAGCCAACGGTACCCCGAAACCAGGTGAACTGGTCTTTGATGTCGGTGCGGGAGCTAATGGCAAGCGAGTTGTTAGCTATGATGGAGTCGACGGAACGTCGAACCTTAATGCAACCGGCCTGAATAATCTCGACCTGACCTCGGCCGGAGAGGCCAATGCCTTCCGATTCCAAATCGGGGGTGAGGCTGGAACCCGATTGATCATTAGAGTCTACAGCGGTGCGAATAGTTCGACCCGCGAAGTGGCGATTCCAACCACCGCGGGGGCCAACGCGACGTCCGATCTGATTATACCTTTCAGCGATTTCTCCAACTCCGCAGGTTCGGGAGCGAACTTTGCCGCTATCGGCGCCATTGAACTCGAAGTCACCGGCCCAGACGCAGCCGATGCAATCGTTAACGCC
>CAILTZ010000787.1 GCA_903837255.1 uncultured Pirellula sp.
CTCATCGGAGACATTCGCTGGCTACCGAGTCTCCAGAATCGCATCACTGCCCTGGTCCATCCAAAGGCCAAAGTCATCCAGATGGGTTCGACCGATCTGGCCCGCGGTGCGGCGGTACAAGCCCGCCATTTGTTGCCGCCGTTAGATGCCAAAAACCCACTGGCTTATGGGGCCTCAAGCTATGATTTTGGACTCATCATCCAGGAGCCAAATGGCACCGCACATGCGCCCAAGGTCTTGATCCCCAAAGACGCACCGCTTGGACAGCAGATCAGCCGAACGCTCCGTTTTACCAGAGAAGGAAAACAACAACCGGTACTCCAATTTATCGAAGGGACCAGATTCGGCAGCTTGAATTGGAACCGTTTGGCCAGCGTCGATCTACAAAGCTGTTTTGCGGATCGAGCGCAAGCCGATCCGTTGCAACTAACCATGGAAACCGACACCAATGGAATGCTCAACAGCACCATCACTTGGTTGGCCGGGAACAAGCAACTGACGGTTCCCCCGCTTGGGATTCCCACCATGGATGCAATCTCGCTTCGCCATTGGAGAGACTGGCTCGAATCGCTCATGCTCTGTAGCCCCGAGCCCGACCATGGCTGAGCCTCACAGCCGGCATCCACAAGGGCAGATTGTAGGAATTCGCTGGTCTTCGCTGGGATTTGCGGACGTTTTCCATTATGATAGGCCCCGCGATACTTGTCCCGCTTGCGTCAATTCTACAGGAGTAAGGTTGGATGCTCGATACCGTTGAGATCCGCTACGGAAAAAGCGAACTGTCGGTTAGATTGCCCAAGGGCTGCCAGCCGATCGTCGTTCGCAAGCCCCCAATGCCACTGCTTGGTAATGCCCCGGAAGCGATCCTCAAGGCCCTCAGGACAGGGGTCGCTTGCCCGTCGCTGCAGGATGTCGCCAAGGGCTCAACGAGAGTCTGTATCGTGATCTGCGATATCACTAGGCCCGTTCCCAATGGGCCAATCCTCCGAGGAATCGTCCAGGAACTCAACGCTGCCGGAGTCGCCAACTCCCAAATCACCGTTCTGATCGCTACCGGACTCCACCGCCCGAACTTGGGCAAAGAGATGCTCGAGGTCGTCGGCGACGATTGGATCTTCAACAACATCCGCATCGAAAACCACTTTGCCCGCGATACCCCTTGGATGGTCGACCTTGGCCGCACCCCCACCGATGGTATTCCGGTGGTCCTCAACCGCCATGTGGTCGACGCCGATTTGCGGATTGTCGTCGGGTTGGTGGAACCTCACTTCATGGCGGGATATTCCGGAGGCCGCAAAGTCGTCGCGCCGGGCGTGGCTGGCGAAGAGACGATTCGCACGTTTCACAATTACAAGTTCATGGCCAACCCCTTGGCTTGCAACGGCAATCTTGTCGATAACCCACTGCACCGCGGCCAACTCGAAATCCTCAAACTCCTCGGCCCGACCTACGCCGTCAACACCATCATCGACGAACAGCGTCAAATGAGCTTCGTCAATTTCGGAGATTGCGTCCAAAGCCACCTTCAAAGCGTCGAGGTTGTACGCAAATACGCAGAAGTCCCTTTCGACCGCAAATTCTCGACGTTGATCACCAGCGCCGCGGGCTATCCGCTCGATAAAACCTACTACCAAACCGTCAAAGGGATGGTAGCCCCCCTACAAATCCTCGCCGATGGCGGCCACATGATCGTCGCAAGCCGCTGCGAGGAGGGTCTGGGCAGCCACGAATACCGCGATTCTCAAGCCCAGCTCAAGCGGCTCGGAGCCGACGGCTTCGTCGAACGTATCCGCCAAATGCCCCTTGCCGATGTCGACGGCTGGCAAACCCATATGCTCCTGCGACCCCTTTCGATCGGGCGAGTTTCTTTGTTTAGCGAAGGCATCCAAGGCTCCGATCGAGAGCTGACCGGTGTTGAAATGATTAGCTCGATCGAAAAAGCTATCGAAGAAAGTGTCGCATCCTCCGGGGACAAAACCGTGGCGGTAATCCCCGAAGGCCCTTACGTAATCCCTATGTTTCGAGCGAACTTGTAATTTTTCGTTTCGTTCTCCTTTGTTTCTTTGATCATTACTCAAGCAGTTAAACTATGAATATTTTCGCTCGCAAGACTCTCGATGAGCTCAACGAAGAGGCCAGAGCCGAGGGGCATGGCACTCTCAAACGGACCCTTGGACCTGTCAACTTGGTGCTTTTAGGGATCGGAGCGATCATCGGAGCCGGCTTGTTCGTGCGGACCGCTGCCGCCGCAGCCGAGCATTCCGGACCGAGTGTGACCCTGAGCTTCATCGTCGCGGCCATCGGCTGTGCTCTGGCCGGTATGTGCTATGCAGAGTTCTCGGCCATGACCCCCGTCTCCGGGAGCGCCTACACGTACTCCTATGCCACGATGGGTGAACTTTTCGCCTGGATCATCGGCTGGGACCTTGTCCTTGAATACGCCCTTGGGGCCGCCACCGTCGCGATCGCTTGGTCGCAATACCTCAACAAACTCATCGAGACTTTTCTCGGCCCTGATTGGGTGATCCCCTACCAGTTTTGCCACTCCCCGTTTGAATCGAAAATGATCGATGACAAACTGGTCACCGGATTGATCAATCTGCCCGCGGTTTTCATCCTGCTGATTCTGACCCTGATCTTGGTGCGCGGGATTAAAGAGTCCGCGTTCTTCAATGCGATCGTCGTGAGCGTCAAAGTGCTCATCGTCATCCTCTTCATCGCCCTGGGCTGGCAGTTCATCAATCCAGCCAATCATTCACCCTTCATCCCCGAAGTCACCACGGTCAAGGATGCCGTAACGGGAACAGAGCATGCCTTTGGTGGCCTGTGGGGAATCCTAGGTGGTGCAGGTGTGGTTTTCTTTGCGTTCATCGGATTTGATGCGGTCTCGACCGTTGCCCAAGAAACCAAAAAACCCGAGCGGGATATGCCGATCGGTATCCTGGGCTCCCTGATCGTCTGCACCATCCTTTACATCCTCTTTAGCTGGGTCCTGACCGGGATTGCACCCTACCAAGACTTCCGCGATCCCGATAAAGGCAAAGAAGCCTCGGTGGCTTATGCGATCGAAACCTACATGACCGGGTATGGGGCCTTGAGCGGTTTCATCACGGTCGCCATCCTTTTTGGCTTCTCCTCGGTGATCCTGGTGATGTTGCTCGGTCAAAGCCGAGTCTTTTACTCCATGTCCCGCGACGGACTTGTCCCGAAAGTCTTCTCGAAGCTCCATCCGCTCTA
>CAILTZ010000788.1 GCA_903837255.1 uncultured Pirellula sp.
CCAGTCGCCCTGACTCCAGTCGCCCTGATCCAGTCGCCTTCTGGAGACGGCTCGATGCATTCGAGGTGGATTTAGGCGTTTTTTCCGAATCCACTGCACGACACTGTAGATCGCTGTCCAGCTACGGAGCACCCGGCCAAGGCTTGAAAGGCCACCTAACGGCGGAAAAACCGCCTATATTAAGGTTTTGATAACAGATCGGTGTTGCCAATGAGCCACCTGTATCGATTGGAGAGCGCCTAGGTGCCGGAGTGACGACAGCTCAAAAATAATGCCCTTTTGCTCGATAGAATCCAAAAAGTCGAGGGTACAAACGGTGGGTTTTTACACTACAATAGCGGGAGTCCCTCCCAGCTAGCGGATCGGCATCTAACAAAACCGTCAATTCAGCGATCGTTGATTTTGCGGGTTTTAGGAGCCAGCGCAGGCTGTCCTCCCGCCTGATACGACTCCTCCCCGGAGTGTTCGCAGAATAGACGACTGTTCGCAGATTTGCTCTGCGACAAGAAACGCAACCGTAGCGCAATTCCTCAATCCAACCTGTTTTAAAAATCGCTTAGGAGTTCAATGATGAGATGCTTAGGTAACCCCATGGATCGTCGTGGCTTTCTAACCGTCGGTGCTGTCGGAGGCTTGGGGTTGACCCTTGGCGACATGTTCCGCTTGCAAGCCCGTGCGGACAAGAAGCACTACGATTTCATCGAGGCCAAGGCCGAGAGCGTCATTCACATTTTCCTTCCGGGTGGGATTGCTCACCAAGAGACCTTCGACCCCAAGCCCTACAGCCCGCTTGAATATCGCGGCGAGATGAAGACGATCAAGACCAAGACTGGAGATGTGTTTTGCGAAACCGTTCCTCGCTTGGCCAGTATCTCTGATAAATTCACGGTCATTCGATCGCTTACGCACGGCGAAGCCGCACACGAGCGTGGCACGCACAACATGTTCACCGGCTACAAGCCGTCTCCGGCCTTGTCGTATCCGAGTTTCGGTTCGGTCATCAGCCATGAGTATGGACCTCGCAACAACCTGCCTCCCTACGTTGCCATTCCCAACAACCCCAACGAGTTCTCCGGTTCGGGCTACTTGAGCTCCAGCTTCGGTCCGTTCAGCTTGGGTGCTGATCCTGCGAACCAAGGCTTTAAGGTTCAAGATTTGAATCTTCAAGGCGATGTCGACATGGCTCGATTTGGTCGACGACGATCGGCATTGCAAGCCGTCAATGAGTATTTTGAGTCAAAGCAAAAGTCGGACAACATCACGGCCATGGACACCTTCTACGAACGAGCTTATTCGCTCATCAGCAGCGATGCGGCTCGCGAAGCGTTCAACATTGAGGCCGAAGACAATGCCCTTAGGGACAAGTACGGTCGCAATGCGGCCGGCCAACGTTTGCTGATGGCTCGACGGTTGGTCGAAGCCGGTTCGCGGATGGTCACCGTGACCTTTGGTGGTTGGGACATGCATGCTCAGATCGCAGGAGGCATGCGGCGAGACATGCCGCCATTGGATCAAGCCCTAGCGACGCTGATCGAGGACTTGGAGGCCCGAGGGCTTTTGAGCAAAACGATGGTGATGGTCAGCAGCGAATTCGGTCGGACCCCCAAGATCAACAACGATGGGGGTCGAGACCACTGGCCCAAGGTCTTCAGCGTATTGCTCGCTGGGGGTGGTATCAAGGGTGGATTGATCCATGGATCCTCGGACGCGACGGCCACCGAGCCGGAATTCGATGCGGTTTCACCAGAGGATCTAGCCACTACGATGTACCACTTGCTAGGTATCGTCGCCGACAAGGAGCTTATGGCTCCTGGCGATCGTCCCATCGAGATCTGCGATGGTGGCAAAGTCGTCACCGACTTGATC
>CAILTZ010000789.1 GCA_903837255.1 uncultured Pirellula sp.
ATCTATCTCGCGGCATTGCGCAACGACGTCTACCTGTGCGACGACTCGATAGGTCAAATTCGGTCGATCGAAGGAACTGACCGAAACTTGCGGACTGCGGAGCTTGAGCTGATCGAGGATATCCTGGCGCACCCGCTCGGTCGCCGTGGCCGTCAGTGCCATCATCGACGCGTTTGGAAAATCCCCTCGAAGCTGCGCTAATTGACGATACTCTGGACGAAAATCATGACCCCATTGGGACACGCAGTGGGCTTCATCGATCGCGATCATGCGGACCTGATTGCCGCGAAACAATTCGGCAAAGTCTTTTTGCAATGCGCGCTCAGGTGATGCAAAAAACAGCCTGATTTTTTGCTGGCGCAGCTGTTCGATCAAGTCTCGTTTGTCCTGCGGCGAGGAACTCGAATCCCAGCGAGCAGCAGGCACCCCAAGCTGACGCAGACCATCGACCTGGTCTTTCATCAAAGCGATCAGCGGGCTGATGACAATCGTGCACCCGCCGCGAAATACCGCCGGGGATTGGTAACAGAGGGATTTCCCCCCTCCAGTAGGCATCACAACCAAGGCGTCCCGGTCTGCCAGTGCGGCAGCAATCGCTTGGCCTTGAGAATCTCTAAGCTCCGAGAAGCCCCAAACCTCCTGGAGCATCTGAAAAAAACGAGGCGGAATCGTCGTAGACATGGGTAAACCCTCCCTGCACAAACCGAACAGAACGATCTTAAACACCCCCGGACTTCGGGGGCCCTGTATCGTTCTATTCAAAAGGAGCGTTGTGACACGTCTGGTCACACCCAGGAAAAATTCTAGAGATTTTTCTGGGTCACATGGGTGGCGAAACTACTGCTTGATCAGCCCCTGGATCTTCTTGCGCAGCAGCTCCTCGTTCTCATCGCTAGCACCGATGAGAACCTCGACAATCCCCCCATCGCGGTCGATCAATACCGTCTGCGGAATCGCCGCGACGTTGTACTGCTTGCCCACCGTCCCGTCGGTGTCTAAAACCACCGTCGGAATCGACTTGAGCCTCTCCAAGAATGGACGGACTCTCGCCTCGGGCTCCTCGCAGTTGACCAGCACCAACTCCACACCCGCCTCTTTGTACTCTTTGGAAATCTCGATCAGCGACGGGATCGACCGGATGCACGGTCCGCACCAAGTGGCCCAAAAATCGACAATGAGAATCTTGCCCCGATTCTCTTTGAGCCTAAAGGGTGTCCCATCGAGCTTCATCAGATCGAACTCGGGTGCACCCTGCCCGATCATTCGCATCTGCGGCGTGTCGTTGGGCCGATCATTGCCACCGTCGGGCTCTGAAACAAACTTCGGATCCGGTGCATGCTGCAACTTCCACTTGCCAAAGCGGTTCTGCGACGCATCCACAGCGATCGCATCCCCTAGCGAAATCCGAACAACGCTACTCCAGGGTAGCGAACATTCGCCAAGCTGTGGGTGGGTGCCTTTGAGCTGCTCGCCGTCGACCGTCTCGGGCTGGATAGAAACACGGGCTCCCTGCTCTAGAATGATTTGGTAGACGTCCAAGGCTTTGACTGGCTGTGGCTCTGCCGACTCTGATTGGCCCGAAGCCCCCGTGCCCTCGGCCGTGTCGGCCGTGTCGGCTTGTGACTCCGTTGACTGCTCAAGCTTGGGCGCAGCATCCAGAGCGATCAATTCGGCGATGTTCTTGACCAACACGGTCCGCTGCTCGCCCCGCACGTCTATCACTAACTGATCTCTATCAAAAAATACTAGCTTGCCCCGTAACAAATCCCCGTCGCGGGAGACGACCAAGTGGGTTGGTGGATTGTTTCTTTGAACACGAGGCAACGTCAGCAAACGCAATCGTGTGGCTCGATCGAGCTTTTCGATCCCACGATAATCGACAAAACGAATCCCTCGCACGAGCGATTGGGCAATCGACTGCTTGGGGAAAAGCGACGACTCAAAAAAGAATTCCTCGGAATCGCCTCGCCGAACCATGGCAGGAAAACAATCGCCGGAGAACAGGAACAAGCTCGGGTCCTCGGGCTTGAGCGGTCGGCCAAAATCATTCTCATTATTCGGCGCATCGGCTCGGACGTTGGCCATCGGCTCGCCGGATCTTACGCGTTTGGACGAACCGCTCGAGGGTAGCACCAGCGGTTCGATCGCACCATCTGCTTTCGGATTCAGCGCCACTGTAGCCGTGGCATGCTTGGCTTGCCAAGTAAAGGTCTTCGACTCGGGCGTATACTGCGAGACACTTGCAATCCTTCCAACCGACACCACGTCGTCGGTGATGAGCCTCTGCGATGCAGCCTTGGAACCTTCTGCATTGCCCGTCTGCGGGGGTTCATCGAGCATCGGAATCGATCGCTTGGAGATCCTCTTGATGTGCGAGAGCGGGATCTGCATCTGCTTGCCAGCCACATCGACTTCAAGCCCCGCAAAGGACTCCTCCATGAGGCTTTGGAGTCGATTGGATGCAAACCGTAATCCGTTTTTGAGCTCCACGGACGTGA
>CAILTZ010000790.1 GCA_903837255.1 uncultured Pirellula sp.
AACCCCCGATCGATGCCATCAAATCCGCCTTGGAATTGGAGCCCGATGGAATTTTCCTACTATTCGACGGCGATACCAAGCTAGATAATTGGACGCAGTTAGTCCGTCGGCTCAATACCGTCGATGGGCTGCTGTCCGACGGAGCTATCGGGGTCCCGATCCATGTCATCCACTTTTTTCGCGATGAATTCCAACGCTCGATGCAACTCTTGGCCCAGGAGAATGGTGGCACCTACCGCTTTGTTCCCAAACCTGCTGTTCGATCACTGCCTTAGTTGCTCATCGGTCGATTTGCCATCTGTGCCATCGGTGCCATCATGAACGAGCCGCACCTTGAAGAGCCCGCTAGCAGCCCCTCGTCCACTAGCAGCCAGCTATCGCGTGCCAACCAGTCGATCAGTGCGCTGCTGGCGAGCCTGTGCGTGCATCTAGTCTTGATCCTCGGAATGGCCTTGGTCCTCCTAGGTGGCGGCGGCAAAAACGGATCTGGAATCCAGCTCCTAGTCGATGCCAGTAGCGATAGTGCCGAGGCGGATCTGACACAGCTGGAGCTCACCAGTAGCATCCAGGAGAGCCGATCCCAAGACCAAGAGCCGCAGGCTCCGAGCGCCCAGGAGGTCTCGGTTTCAGCCAAACTCACTTCGTTAGCAAACAGCCCCTCGCAGTACGCATTCGATAGCGGGATGGCTGGCTCGTCGGGACCCTCAGGAGCATTTGCCGAAGCCATTGCTGCGGCGTCGGCTGCCGGTTCCAAGCCCGATCGCTCGGATAAAGATCCCGGGTATGGCCAAGGGGCATCGTTCTTCGGGACGTATGCTCCAGGCCAACGTTTTGTATTTGTGATCGACAGTTCCAGGTCGATGCTCGAAGGAACGCGTTGGCCGACTCTGCGGCGAGAACTGATCCGGGCGATCAAGGGATTGTCGCCAGACCAAGAGTTTTTCGTGATCAGTTTTGACGTTGGAGCGCATCCGATGTTTGACGCGTATCCGCCGATGGGTAAGTTTTTACCCCCGACCGACGAGAGCATCTATCGGCTGAACACTTGGCTCAATAGCATCAACCACGGAGGGGCTACACTTCCTGCATCAAGCGTCGGACTTGCCTTGCGCCTAAAGCCCGATGCGATTTTTCTACTCTCGGATGGAGAGATACAAGACAATACCGTTCGTGATCTGCGATTTTATAATCGTCTGGAAAAAGAGTCAGGGAAGGTCATGGTAGCCATTCCGATCCATACTGTTTTGCTGCACAGTCCAGTCGGCGAAGCGACATTGAGAACCATCGCTGACGAGAACGACGGAGTCTTTACGCCAGTGAGCCAGTTCGCCGCCCGACCTTAATACGGCCTTAGTGCGGCCCAATGGTTCCCTATTCCCCCACGGGGATCAAGTGAATCTCACGGATATCGGCCACTGCCGCTGCCGCTTTGGTCTTGGGCTTGACCCTTAGCTTGCCAGCCCCTGCCTGCAAAGTGATCTGTCCGATTGGCTCGATGACGATGTTTTGGAAGTGACCAGTATCGCGAACTTTCCACTCTAGCGTTTGAGCCGGGTTTTCGATCTGCACATCGACCATCGATCCACCGTTGCCCGAACCGCATCCGCAATGAAGCTCGACGCGATACGTTCCGGCTTTGGGGACATCGATCGACCACTCGACCCAGTCGTCGACCTCGGTCCAATAACCGACGACATTTTTAAAAGTCTCCGGTTCGTAGCGGATCCTTTTGCCGTGCGTTTTCGACTCGCTGGCCAGGAGGGTGATTCCCGAGGGAGTCTTTTTGAGTTTCGGCTGACTTTTTTCGATGGCTTTGTTCATGCTCGATCTCCAAGCGGCCCATGCATCGGCAATCTGCTGGGCACTTTGGGTTCGACCATCGATCAGCGAAGCGTTTTGGTCGATGTAGAGTTCGGCGTTTCGCTCGGTTTGAACCTGCGGATTGGGAAGGCACTCCTGAGCCGCAAGGCTTGTCTTCCAGCCGATCAATAGCTGATGCATTTGTGCAGCAACTTCGGGTTGGCTCTTGGCAAGGTTGTTTCTCTCCGAGAGGTCCTGGCTTAGATCAAAAAGTTCACCGCTCTGGGTTTCGTAGTCCTCGACCCATTTCCAATTCCCCCGTCGCACTGCGCCCGAGGGCTTGCTACCTTGGTTGGTGTAGTGAGGCAAATGCCAATAGAAAGCTCGATCCTCTGCCGGGTTCTTGGCCTGCGTCCAAACCGCGAGTTGGGATTGTCCGTCGATCGGGCCGACGCTTTTGCCGGTCTCGATTCCGGCGGCTTCCAGGACCGTGGGCATGATGTCCATGAGCGAGACCGGTGCATCGATGGTTCTGCCTCGAGCGATTTTGCTCGGCCATCGGACCAGCAATGGGACGCGCAGTCCCCCCTCGTAAAGATATCCCTTGCCAGCGCGATACGTTCCGTTGTAAGTCGCTGGAGTTGGATGCCCCTCGGGGACATGCAACCCTCCGTTGTCGCTCGAGAAAAGAACGATCGTGTTGGCGGCTTGTCCAGACTCATCGATCGCCGAGAGCAACCTACCGATCGATTCATCCAAGGATTCAATTACAGACGCATAGAGCGGGTTCCAAGCTTGAGCGTTTCGATCCAGTTTGCTCTGTTGTGCGCTGAGCATGATGTGAGGCGAATGATGAGGCACATAGCAAAAGTAAGGCTTGTCGCTATGAGCCTTGATGAATTCGATCGCCTTGTCGGTGATTAGGTTTTCGTTTTTACCACCGCTTGTCAGCGGATCTCCGTTGCCACTGGGCTCGATACTCACGTCAAAGCCTTGTTCGAGCGGCGATGAACTCCCGCCCCCCAAATGCCACTTGCCAAAGATCCCCGTAGCATATCCTGAGCGTTTGAGGACCTCGGCCAGGGTCTGTGCACTTGGAATCAATGCCGGCTCGATTTCCGGTTGCAGCAGTCGCTGGCTCGGAGCATCGGCCCGGCCGGGCAGGTAGGTTGTCAGATGCAATCTTGCAGGGAATTTGCTGGTCAATAGCGATGCACGGGATGCCGAGCAGATCGGCAGACCGCAGTAAGCGCTGGTGTGTTTGATCCCTTCGGCACAGAGTCGATCGAGGTTCGGCGTGCGATGATCGCTTCTGCCGTAGCAAGCTAGATCGAAGACTCCCATGTCGTCGGCCAAGATCACGACCACGTTGGGCGGTCGATCCTGAGCGATTGCACTGGCTAGATAGGCCCAAGAGCCCAGAACCCATGCGGCCAGAAGAATGGAGAGTTTATTCATCGTTTCGTCTTTCTTGGGAAGGATTCCGCCGACCATGGACCGGCCCAGGGAGATGGGCAAACGGCGATGGGAATCGTGGTACCCATCACGTCTGGTCAATGATAGCAAAAGCCTCGATCCTTTGGGCTATTCGGGAAATTTCTGGTGCATCGTTATTTGATCTCAATTCAAGCTTGGGTGTGTCCGATTTTAGAGGAGTGGTTGTCCGCTGTAATTTAATCATGCCTGGAGTTTTATGCTCTCTGAGATGCAAAACCCGACCGGTCCTGCCGCCCTTGCGAATCCTGCGATCAAGCCTGACATGGCTTTAGCGGGTGAAATCCGGCGTGCTGGAGAATCCGGAGCGGCTTCCCAATCCGTAGCGATCCATGGCCATACTGAGTCGTTGCGACATCTGCTGAGGCATTTGTCTGCGAACTGGTCGAGTCGAATCGAAGCGGGTCGCGAGCAGCGTGAGACTCCTGCGGATCCCCAGGAACTCTGATGATGAAGTGGCGTCGCTGGCTTTTCGGAATCGTTTGCATCCTTGCACTAGCAGGGCTTTATTCCGCCCGACGCCCGATGGTCACATCGTTTCTTTCATCGAGGTTTTCCACACGGCTGGAAACCCAGTCGTTGGAAACTTCTTTTGAGAATTCCGCGATTCAATTGCGGGATGCTTCGATCGAACTGATCGATGGTCGAACCATTCGGATCGATCAGGCGAATGCTTCGATTGACACGCGAACCTTTTGGAACGGAGATCTGATCGTCGACCAACTCGACACCCGAGGTGTTCGCATCCCGATGCAGATCCCGAACTCTACCCCACTGACATTGCCTTGGCTGCCCGATGATTTCGGAGTCGTACCGGATGTGCAATCTTGGATCG
>CAILTZ010000791.1 GCA_903837255.1 uncultured Pirellula sp.
CGTTCATCAAGAGGGGTCAACCAAGCGTAACATTCCAGCGAGGCCATTCCTACCCAAGAAAACGCCTCAACAATGGATGCAACGATGGATGGGAGTGTTGAGCGATACTCTTGCCATCGGGCTCGAACGTGCGTTGAGTCATGGGGGGCAGAATGCTTGACTCTGAACCCTTCCTGTTGCAATCTGTTGTGCTCCACATTCGACAGGCGTTGCAGCTCGACGAATCTCAATGCAACGCTGAGGCAGTAGATGATTTCGTTCCCCAGACATCGGGCGAATGGTACATCGCTGTCACTCCCGAGGGTTTAGCCCCAGGACCAACGCATCAAACCAGCGCAACCGTGAGCGATATGGTTTTCGGGGTCAGGGTCACAGTGTTTCGGCGTACTCGAGACATTCCACGAGACATGCGGCGGTCCGTTTTCCTCGATCAAGTCGTTGGATTAAACGCAAAACTCGATGCGATTCTGGACGTTCTCGACTGGAACCCAAGCGTAACTAACACAGCAACGTTGCTGATACGCGAACAAACGCCTAACGCGCTAGGTTTTATGAATCACTTGCGATTAGTCTCGTGCGACTCGAAGCCCCAAAGCGTCATTGGAGATCCCTACGGAGCCCATGTCGAAAGCGCAATGGGAACCGACAACTACGTTGGTTTAAAGCGATCGATCTACCTTGCAGGTGCAAGAAGGATTGAGAAACAATGAGTGGAATAGTCATCCCTGAGGATCGCTCGACCAAAGAGCCGGTCATCGGTTACTGCTACAACCCAGCTTGTAAGCCTCATAACCACGATCGATTTGAGTTTATCGCCGATCACGATTTGTTCGCTTGTCCAAATTGTGGAGCGAACCAACCACCTTATGTCGGTCAGCTCGTTTTAATCCATCATCTAAAGCCATCCCCAACTGGTCCAATTTCCGGAACAAGCGGTTTGCGCTACATGATCGGATGCGACACTAAACGGGCATACATGGCCACGATCACGAATCTCGAAACAGCCAGTTCCGACCTAAGTGCGGTCAACTGCGAAACGTGCCTTAAACGAAGCAAGGAGAGTTAATTATGGGTTTCACATCGGGCCGGTATACGGCAACTTGGAATGCTCTGGCCGTTGGTCAGAGTCAAGAAGGATTCCGAGTCAGCCATCAATTTATGAAACGACTTGTCCAAGGTGATAAGTTCGGCGAAACCCCGATTGATGGGATTATGCGAGGGATGGAGGTCTTGGTTGAGGCGCGTTTGATCGAATGGGATGCTGCTGCGATCGCGACGTTGATTTCTCCCTACGGAAATCTCTACACGATCAATGGCATTGGAAAACTTGACGTGGCGAATAACTACGCCAAGCCATTTATCCTTACGGCGGTCGATACCAACCCTGGGCCGATTCCGCTGAGTCAAACACTTGCAAAATCGATTTTGCAAGAAAACTTCCCGGTGAACATTTTGTTCGGTCCAGACTTGCGGGACGTGCCTATTCGTCTTCGCTGCTATCCAGATCAAAATGGTAGCTACGTCGCAACAGCCTAGCCTTGAATGGACGGCGCGCAGTTTCAAATTGTTCTTGTCGACGAGTCTCAACCTATTCCCGAGGCTCCGAGTCGCGACACGTCTACAGCCGTCCCATCTAGTCCTCCAAGTAAACCCGATTCCTCCACCGATCGGAGTGGGCAGGCGAATAGCCAAGCAGGGTCCCACCCAACCGCTAGCCCCTCCGATCGGGACAGGGATCCATCCAAGAGCGAAGCTCCCAAGGGCAAAGATCCAGGGCATCATCTAGCTAACGAGCTGAAACACGTCTCAGCAGCCGGTATATCCGCGGCAAACATGGTTGGCTTAGGCGGGATCGTCCGAGAGTTCCAGGAAGGGGTGCATCGAACTCTGACAATCATCGAGGGCTTGTTTTCAGCAAGAGAGCTTTACAAAGAATACAGTGGAGTCAATCTTGAGGAAGCACATCAACAGGGAGCTAAAGACGGTGAAAGACAACGTTTGGAAGACCATGGGCA
>CAILTZ010000792.1 GCA_903837255.1 uncultured Pirellula sp.
GAGTTATGGCCCCACCGGCGTGAAGCCGGGTGGTGGCCTGCCTTGCGTGTCAATGGCTGAGGTTCATTGACAACTACTTTGAGGGCATGCAGCATACGTTGGTTCTGGTCACATCGCGCACCGGAAATCCTGTGGAGCTAATTAGCTGCCCGAAAATTCACGCTTTGGTCATCGTTCGTTAACAAACGAACCTCGGATTAACCAGATCTTAACATAAAGCTAACACTCACTTCACGAGATTACTAGCAACCATTCGTACAGTTATCGCATCTCAGTGAAGGGTGGTTTTCAGCGTTGTTTCGCAGGCCAAGGTGGATCTGCAAGCGCCAAGGATCAGGCCTGGAGAAGGTCTTGATTGAGTTCGCCTCAAGCATTGATGTGTATACGGGGAAGCGGAAGTATGAAGCGAAACAGGTTGGCCCAGCGGTCAGGTTTTACATTGGTGGAATTGCTCGTGGTCATCGCGATCATCGGCATTCTGGTCGGTCTACTGTTGCCAGCGGTACAAGCCGCCCGTGAGGCTGCCCGACGGATGAGTTGCAGCAGCAACGCACGTCAATTGGGCTTAGCCCTGATGAACTACGAGAGCGCTCACAAGCGCTTGCCTCCAAGCCGGATCAATTTGACCTCCCCGGTTTTGTATCAAGTGTCTTGGCCGGCGATGATCCTACCGATGATCGAGCAAGGCCCGAGCTTCACCCGATACAACTTCAACATTCCTTGGTACGCCTCGGCCAACGATGTCGTCACCACCACTCAGATCCCAGTTATGATCTGCCCATCGTCACCTGGCCCCCGAGAACTACCACCGCAGAACCTCTACACCGCACTCACGAACAGTCTACGTACTGATACCCCCCTTTGGGGATATGCGGATTACGGTTCGATCAACGCAGTTCGAAACGGAGCTTTCGTTGCTGCGGGCCTACCCAGCATTAACACCAAGGAAGTCTGGGGTGCAATGGCTCGCGGTCCTGATGGTGTCAAGCTAGCCGCGATCCGCGATGGACTTTCCAATACGTTGGTCATCGGCGAAGGTGCAGGACGACCATCGATGTACGTCAGCGGTAAGAAGGTAGTCAATCCTCGTACTGGCAATATTGCTGCCGGAACAATGGTCACGGCCGATGGCTGGGGATGGGCCGACATCAACGGCGGCTTTAGCGTCGACGGAGCCCGCGCCGATGGTCAGCAAAACAACACGAGCAGCTCGGGCGCTACGACCATTGTAGGAAGCTGCTTCATGAACTGCACCAACGACTCGGAGTTCTACTCCTTCCACGGTAGCGGAGCGCACTACGTCGTTGGCGATGGTTCCGTTCAATTCATCTCGGCTAACATTGCTGGTCCAGCCTTCATCGCACTGTGCACTCGCGACATGGGTGACATCGGAAGCTTCAGCGATTAATCGCGTTTGAATATCTCGCCCTTCAACACAGATCCTCAAGAGCTTACACAAACAAATGCATGTGTAAGCTCTTTTCATTTCTACTGTCCACATTCCTCTTTCCGCCCCCGGTGGCGGGAAGAGGAATGTGGATGATGAATGTGGTCAGGTAATGAAAGATACTTTTGATGAATAGAACAACCAACTTTCGGACCGGTCTTTTGCATCCTCAATCCCTTTGGTTAGCTGCAACTTGCTCGCTCGTCATTTTCCAGGGTTTAATCTCCCAGAGTGCATTGGGGCAGGTCGAGTTTCTAGGTTCCACGAAGTTGTCCAGCGAGTTGGTCGACAAAAGTGGACTTAGCGGCAAGCTTGAGACCAACACACCCATCAATGCCTTCGGAGGATTGTCGGCCATCGATTACACCGGTTCGGAGAATCGCTATGTGGTTCTCTCGGATCGTGGACCGGGGGACGGTGCTGCCTCGTTTCCTTGTAGATTTCATTTTGTCAATCTCAAGCTCAACCCAACCGATCGCTCGATCGAGTTCCAGCTCGAAAGTACGTCGATGCTACGAGATGCAACTGGCAAGTCGATGACCGGGAGCCTCTCGCAGCTCAAGTCCTGGAATGAACCCGGACGATGCCCGAGTTATGATCCTGAGGGAATCCGATCCTTGGGCAACACGGGCATGATCATCAGTGACGAATACGGACCCTATATTGACCTGTTCTCCAAGGAAGGGCTGCATACAAAAAACTTTGCCCTGCCCTCGACGTTCGCACTTAGCGAAAAACAGTCCCCGGCCTTTGTCCAAGGAGCATTCAGCAACCGAGGGATCGAAGGCGTTGCACTCAGCCCTGATGGCAAGACGATCATTGGAGCGATGCAGGGGCCTTTGGTCCAAGACGGGCGGATCGAGAAAAAAAAGTGCTTAGGAGTCTGGGCCCGCTGGATCGTCATCGATGTAGCCTCTGGCAAAACGAAACAATGGGCTTATCGTCTCGATGACGAATCGACCGGCCTGAGCGAGGTGCTTTGGGTCGATGCCAACCGCTTCTTGGTGCTCGAGCGAGACAGTAATTCTGGTGAGTCGGCTAAGATCAAGCGGATCTATCTGGCGGATGCCACGGGAGCCAGCGATATCAGCCAAGCCAGTTCGATTCGCCAAGGTCCTCCCGAGGGATCGGTCGTGCTGGGCAAGACCTTGCTAATCGATTTGCTCAATCCAGCCTACGGGTTCTCTGGAGCCGATGCTCCGGAAAAACCCGAGGGTATCACATGGGGGCCTAAATTGCCTGACGGCCGCCGTCTGTTGATGCTCTGCTTTGACAACGACTTTGAGCCCACCAAGCCCACGATCTTTGCAGCGTTTGCTGTTCCACTTTAGCTTTGGGCACGTGAACCTGGGCTCAGGAACGTCATCCGTAGGGAAGTTGCCAAAGGATGACGGGTCGTTAGAATTCAGGTGTGACGCTTATCGCTCAGTCCCCCATTCCAACGCTCGGATTCCCAAGACAGCCATGCAAGAATACCTGCTGGAGTCTCCCTGGATCATCGGTTGCATGGGTTCGTTCATCTCGGGCCTGCTGGTCTATGCTTGGCTGCAGTCGGGCAGGGCGGTTTTCTGGAAATGGGGCCTAGGCATAGGCTTGGCAACTCTGGTCGCTCTGCTGGTCAATATCGGCTACAAAACCGATGCTGAAACCCTCCGGGAATTCATCACCAAAATCGCCGCAGATTTAGAAGCCAACCGGTTCAAGGAAGTAACCGCGTGCGTCCATCCCGAGGCCAGCGAACAACTCCGCAGCCTCAAGCGACAGCTTGAGTCCGTGCAATTCGAGTCCGTGCGGATCAACCGAATCCATGGAATCGACTTAGGTAAAACTAAAAAGCCTAAAACAGCCTCCATCCGCATGAACGTCTTTGTTCGGGCCAGTCGGGGTGGAAGTTCCGCGGGAGTCCCCCGGTGGGTTCAGATCCATCTCGAGCAGGAAAAGGGGAAATGGATGGTGGTCGATTACCAACACAAGGATCCCCAGTACGAAATGCTCAATCGAGACGCTCAAGATCGCCTCGATTCCGTTTATCAGCGATAATTTTCGATTTTCGCGGTTGACATCAGGCCCTTCTCGTCGAATCATGGAACTACTAGGGGTGTTATAATCTCCTAGTCTGGTATTTCCGAACGATTTGCCCCCGCTACGTCTGATAGCAAGTTTTCCTAAGATTGGCCCCGGCCGACGTGTCAAACCAAACCTCCCTAGATCGAAAGCACCCAAACCCCTCTACAGGGAGTGTTGGTGCTTGGTCGATTTGCCTGCACGCTCATCTGTCGATGAAACAGCTTGCGATGAAATTGGGGAATTTGCTGGTTGTTTTAGCCCTTCTGGTCGGGTTTTCCTCCGATGCGTCCGCACGGTGTGGGTCTTCGTCGAGGCACATGCCATGGCGGAACGCGACCGGTGCCGAAATCATCCATATGGATGCCTCAGTGTTCATCCCGAAGAGTGCGGCCAAGCAACTGCCAGCATTTTCGTTGGACTCGGGGGTGTCCCACGATGAGGATCGCCCCTGTTCGTCTTGCCGTTGCAAGAACGAAAAGGAGCCAGGGATCCCCATGGAGACTATCTCTAGCGACTCACCCATATCTCCGATTTGTAGGTTTTCAGAGGCCTCGATGACGTTGCGATCGTCCCTGTTAGGTGGACGGCTCGCAATCCTATGCGATTCGTTTCTCAGCCCATCGCTTGGGCTACTGGAAAGACCCCCTCGGGTGCTGTGCGCTTAGTGCACGCCCGGTGGCCGGGTTAGCGTTTGGGCCTTTGAGTTCTCAAGACGGCTAGCTAACTCGGTGGACTGCTTTGTTTTGCAGAAACACTTTTTGTATCTGCAAAACTTCAACGCTTATCCTTAGTTTTTCCGACTTCTCCTTTTCAAAGAAACGCAATCATTATCATGAAAAAGAATCTTCAA
>CAILTZ010000793.1 GCA_903837255.1 uncultured Pirellula sp.
GCCTGTTTTAGTGCGGGGTTTTTACCGACGGTGCATGAGGGGGTGGTATTGCAGGCCAACGCCAAGGTCCCCATCCCGGACTTGGTGCCGGATGCAAAGTATGCTTTTGCCAATAGCGCGTCGGATCGCGATGGGCAGGAGTTGTTGCGGTTGCTCAACACGCAGCACAGCCAGCGGAATCCAGGGGACACGCGGTTTGAGGCTAGGATTGCCAGTTATGAGCTTGCGGCCAAGATGCAGTTATCGGCACCAGAGGCGTTCGAATTGAGCAAGGAGACCGCTCAGACGCAAAGCGACTACGGGCTTGGAGAACCCTCGACGGACGATTTTGGCAAGCGGTGTTTGTTAGCCAGAAGGCTCGTCGAGCGCGGGGTCAGGTTTGTGCAGGTCTGGAGTGGGCCCCAAGGTGCCACGAACAACTGGGACAATCATGGGAACATTCAAACCGAGTTGCCACCGATGACCAGGAGCGTCGATCGACCGATTGCAGCGTTGCTCAAGGATCTGAAGGCTCGGGGATTGGACTCAGATACGCTGGTGATATGGACCACCGAGTTTGGGAGAACGCCGTTTGCACAAGGGAGTTTAGGTCGGGACCACAACGGCGGAAGTTTCGTGACGTGGCTATGGGGTGCGGGGATCAAGCCTGGGATAGCGTATGGTCGGAGTGACGATTGGGGATATCAGGCCGTTGAGAACAAGACTTGGTGCTATGACTTGCATGCGACGGTCTTGCATTTGTTGGGGATCGATCACTTGCGATTGAGTGTGCGACAGAACGGGATCGACCGTCGCTTGACCGACGTTCACGGTCATGTCATCGACCAGATACTCCGTTAGCAACTCAGTAATCATCATTGACCTGGGCAGCTTGCCACAGTTCCTGGTATTTGCTGGCGACATAAGGGTTCAGTCGCTGTGCATACTCTAGCGGCAATCGATTGATACGTATCAACTGAATCGCGTCATCAAGATCTCTTGGTCGGTGCGATACTGTCATACCGCTTGCTATCTTGAGTTCCAAGAGTGTTTCGAGTCGCAGGATCGGGATCCCCTCGTCATTGCGAAACGATACGGTTTCAGGTGCAGGAAACGAGACCGGTTTGGGCAACCCATCCCCAGGGTAATCTCCGACGATCAACGCATCGACATTGACTGTGGTGATCGTGTCCTTGAAGTTCTTGGACCCCTCGAACTTATCCAGCCATCCGAGCCCAATGTGTTTCGACTTGAACCGCAGCAAATCCTCCTTGCGGATCAAGATGTCGACATCTGCCGTAGTTCTTTTGTGACCGTGCGCGTTGGCGGCCATGGCACCGGCGATCGCAAAAGGGATCTGCATTTCATCCAAGATGCGAGACAGTCGCCGCATCGTTTCATGAATCGGTGATGTTTCCATAAAAAATTTGTCGGCTCGTTTGGCGACTTCAAGGATGGATTCTGGCATATCGATACGGTTCGTTAGTGTTCAACAAACTATGAAAGTGCGTTTTGGATCAACAGCACGATCTGGTCGGAGGTGATCTTGAAGTGTTTGTAGAGCTGATCGGCAGGTCCCGAGGCACCAAAGCCGTTCATGCCTACAAACAGACCATCGAGCCCGATGTACTTGTCCCAGCCCAATCGCAAGCCGGCTTCGCAGGCCAACCTGAGCGTCACGCTCGGTGGGAGCACCTCGTCGCGATACGACTTGGGCTGCTCGTCGAAGAGTTCGCAGCAGGGCATGCTCACGACACGGACGGGAATGCCTTGGCTTGCCAGCTGCTCTTGGGCCTTCATGCACAGCATCAGCTCGGTTCCTGTCCCAATCAAAATCGCCTTGGGGGTCCCTTGGCAATCGCTCACGACATACCCACCTTTTTCGGCCCCTTGGGCACTTGCCACCTTGGACGAATCCATCGTCGGTACATTCTGGCGAGACAGTACCATGGCGCTTGGATGGTTGCTGTTTTCCATGGCAGCCCGATAGCAGTGGAGAACTTCGTTGGCATCCCCTGGACGAAACACGTACAAGCCCGGGATGGCTCGGCAAGCGGCCAGATGTTCGATCGGTTGGTGGGTAGGACCGTCTTCGCCAAGTCCGATCGAATCGTGAGTTAGGACATACAATACCGGTTGATGCATGATGCTGCTCAGTCGCATCGATGGTCGCATGTAGTCGGTGAAGACAAAGAAGGTCGCACCGTAAGGGCGCAAACCGCACAGGCTCATCCCATTGAGTACCGAGGCCATGCCATGCTCGCGGATGCCGAAGTGCATATTGCGGCCAGAATAGTCATGGTGCGAGAAGTCTTTTTCGCCGTCGATGAGTGTCATGGTCGAGGGTGCAAGGTCGGCCGAGCCACCGATGAATTGCGGGATGTGGGGCGAGAGCATGTTCAGGACCTTACCGCTCGATACGCGAGTGGCCATCCCCTTGGCATCGGCTGCAAAGGCCTTGAGCCCCGCATCCCAGCCCGCAAGGAGTTTGCCCTCGATGATCGATTGGACCTGTGCGGCCTGGGCAGGATGCTCTTTGGTATAGCGTGCAAAGAGATCGTTCCATTCCGAGCATGCTTGGCTTCCACGTGCACCGATGGTCTGTGCAAAATGCTGGCGGACTTCTGGGGGGACCAGGAACTTCTCGTTTTCAGGCCATCCATAGTTCTTCTTGGTCAGCTTGCACTCGTCTTCCCCGAGCGGTGCACCGTGCGCTCCGTGCGTATTGGCCTTGTTGGGCGAGCCGTAGCCGATGACGGAATTGATGATGATGAGAGTCGGTCGATCCTTGGTCGCTTTGAATTCATCGAAGGCGGCTTGGAGAGCACCGAGTTCATTTGCATCGGACACGTGGATGGTGTGCCATCCGAGACCCTTGAACTTCAGCGCCATGCTTTCGCTGAAAGCCAATTCGGTGTGGCCTTCGATGGTGATTCCGTTGTCGTCGTAGATCCAGCACAGGTTCGAGAGTTTGAGGTGTCCGGCGATCGACGCGGCTTCGCTGGAAATGCCTTCCATCAGGTCGCCATCGCTGCACAATGCGTAAACGCTGTAGTCGAAGAGGTTGTAGCCGGGTCGATTGTATTTCGCGCCGAGGAACTTCGAGGCGATCGCCATCCCGACGGAGTTTCCGACCCCTTGGCCTAGCGGACCGGTGGTGGTTTCGATCCCTGTGGCATACCCGAATTCGGGGTGACCTGCGCAAGGGCTATGGAGCTGCCGGAACTTCTTGAGGTCTTCGATGCTCAGCGACTCTTTATCGCAAACCTTGCCATGCTTGTCCACGTGGTGGATGCCCGAGAGATGGATCATCGAGTACAGGAGCATCGAGGCGTGTCCGCAGGACAGGACAAAGCGGTCGCGGTTGTGCCATAGGGGGTTTTTTGGATCGTACTTGAGGTTGTGGGCCCAGATTTGATAGGTCACTGGGGCCAGGGCCATGGGCGTTCCTGGGTGGCCGCTGTTGGCGGCTTGCACGCCGTCCATGCTTAGAGTTCGGATCGTGTTGATAGCCAGGTCGCGGAGGTTGTTCGATGATGCGTTCAAGAAAAGTGCCCTTTGAGAGAGTGTGTGTATTAAGTGTTCAATGAAATGATCTGTTTCGAGAGATTGGATTCGCGAGAATACCGGGTTCGCACCCGCGGTGCAATGAGCCTAAGATGTGAAATCTCTGCTTAACGACCAGCGGCCCAGACGATACCTCGCACGAGAGTTTTCAGGAAAACTTGATCGGTGAAGGTATCGTTAGAGTGTCCGTAGGTGGTTCCAAAGACACGAGCTTTACCGAACTGATTGGTCCAAAAGACCGGCTGAACCTGGCCGGTCTTCTCGCTTTTGCTCGTCGCAAGCACCTTGGCGTTTGGCCAGAGTTTTTCCACGATGTAAAGCTCATCCATCGGGGTTTTGTAATCGGCTGGGATGTCTTTGGTGATGGGGTTGTCCTTGTCGACGACGTCGACTCCATAGCGGCTTTGGTGTTCATGATGCCGACTGGTGACGCCTAGGAACTCTCGCCAATCATCGATCTTGGCAGACCTATAGGTATGCATGGCGCAATGGACGACCACTGCATTGACTCCATCGCGATGCGGCTGGGTGATCTTGCGGATGTACTCAGGGTCATCGGTATCGGCAAAGCATTCGTTATGGACAACGACGTCAAAGCCTTTGGCCCAATCGTTTTTGTTGTAGAGATCGATCATGGCCCGGGTTCCCTTGCCACCCTCGAAGACGACCGTCCAATCGATATCGACCCCATGCTCCTTGGCCGCCAGCTGCATGGCTTTGGTTTGGTAGTCATAATCGTGGCAGCAACCACCTGTAATCACCAAAACCTTGATCGGTTCGGCTGCAAACGCGCTGAGACAACCGAGCGAAACGAGTGCGACAGCCAGCAATTGCTTAGCGAATATTTTTGCAGAAGGAATCATAGAAGGAATCATGGTGCGAAGCTGAGTTCTCCAAGGACGGCTTGGACGACCACCCGTTGGCCGTCGCGTTGCAAATGGATTTCGATGGATTCACCCGCAGGTGTATCCCGAATGGTATCGATTGCCTGCTCGACCGAAACGACTTCGGTCTCATTGAGTTTGATGACCCGATCGCCAGGCGATAGACCCGCTTGGGCCGCTGGGGAGTCGGGAACTACGGCCCGAACGACCACCGCTGGGGTTTCGATCGATGGATCGGTCAGTATTTCAGGAACGAGTTCGACTCCCAACCATCCACGGCGTACTCGACCATGCTTGAGCAATTGATCGAGGACTTCTTTGGCAACATTCGAAGGGATTGAGAAGCTCACACCTCGATAAGACTCGCCGACGATGGCTGTGTTGATCCCGATGATTTGACCTCGGCCGTTGACCAGTGGTCCTCCGCTGTTGCCAGGATTGACTGCCACATCGCTTTGCATCAGATCGGCATAACGCGACGAGATGCGTTCGCGGGAACTGCGGTACTGAGGATTGGCATTGAGGTCGACTCGATGCTTGCCGCTGAGGATTCCGAACGAGACCGAACCGGTCAGACCAAAGGGACTTCCGACGGCCCAGACCGGTGCTCCTATTTCGACAGCATCGCTATCCCCCCAATCGATAGGCATGAGATCCTCTGCATCGATTTTCAAAAGGGCCAAATCGGTGGTCTTGTCCACCCCGACGATTTCGGCGGGCAACATTCTCTGGTCAGTAAGGTAGACGGTGATGTCTACGCCACCGTTTAAGACGTGGTAGTTGGTCAGGATGTGGCCATCGTTGCTCACGAGCACCCCGCTGCCTTGACCCGATGGGCTCAGAGCATCGATGCCGCTGTCTGCATTCCATCGCGTTTCACGGTTGGTGCCTGACCTGGGGACCAGATCCTTGGGCTTGCGACTGAGGGTTGACGTCAAAGGCTGTTGGTTGGAAATCGTGATATGCACGACGCTTGGCTGGACCCTTTTGGTGACCAACCGGGAGACTTCGGATAACCCATCCCACGAAATCTGTTCGAGTTTCTCCCCAGACTGTTCGTATTCGGCTCGGAGCTGTCCACGGTGCCAGGAGTACCTGGATGACTCGAGCATCGGGGGCAATAGGTAACGAAGAACCATCAGCAGCACCAGGACGATCACAAGGCTCAGCAGCGACGAGCCGATCAGATGCCGCATCGACGGATGGTTGCTTGGGGTAGGTTCGTTAGGATTCGTTTCACTCATCGCCGTCTAAGCAACGCTCGCAGGCCAGACTTACAGTTCAAAGCAACGCCACTTAGCATTGGAACCGCCAGAGGTCCTGACGACAAGCAAATTCTTGGATAAGGCGGGCAAAGCCCGGTATTTTCCGTCCGGTAGTTGGGTCGACCAAGCCGGTTTGAAGCCCTGCTGGGAGGCTGGTAGGTACCACAACTTTCCGTTGATTCCTACCAGCAGGAGGTTTACCCCTTGCTTTTCCTTGGTATTTCCACCTTGCGTCCGAATGCCGATCGCATGGCAGATCGGCATCCCGACTTCGGACCACAGGGTCTTGCCAGTCTTGCTGTCGATGCATCGGAAACTCGGGTATCCGCCATCCTCCCGCCCATCGGTCCCAAAAATACTATCCCCCACCGATATCGGAGTGGCGTACTGACTGGAGATCGAGTCCCCTTTTTGGTCGATCTGGATCGAACCTGCCGTGGGTTTGGCGATGACAAACCCGATGCCATAACTAGAGGTCAGGAACAAGTTGTTCTCTTGTGTAATGATGGGAGTGGCGGCATTGACCGTCGGACCTCGTTGGCCGAACGGGAATTTCCATAGGACTGACCCATCGGTTGGCTTGAGTCCATAGGTTTCCAGGCGTGTTGGAACGACGATTTGCTGATTCCATAGGATTGGCGAAGCGTAGCTCGCATCGGCTTCGGTGGCCACCCATGCGGTCTTGCCGTTGTCGATCGATACTGCGACGACGCCCCCTTTTTTGCGTCCGCCGACGTTGACGATCGCCAAGGAGTCGACGACCAGGGGGGTGCTACCGGCGCCAAAGTATCCGTCGTCGGCTCCATAGTCACCGCGCAGATCCCTCGACCAAAGCTTGCGACCATCTTGCAGGTCCACGCAATGAAGTGTGCCAGCGGCCGAGTAAGCAAACACCTTGCCCTGGGCGATCTGCGGCACACTGCGCGGCCCGGTATCGGCATCGATCCCTTGCTTGTAGGTCGCCGGAAACGTTGTCTTCCAGATCGTTTCACCGCGATCGAGCGAGACGGCTTGCACGATGTCATTTGCTCCATCGCGAAAGAACATCACGACGCGATCCTGATCGATGGCAGCCCCCGAGTAGCCTTGGCCTGCATCGATCTCCCATCGAAGCTTCAAGGGGGACTTGGAGTGATCCGAGACACTCACGCCTTGGGCTGCGTACCCATCTCGGTTCGGGCCCAGCAATCCTGGCCACTGGCCCAGAGCCGTCGACTCAGGCCAGCCGTTTACGGCCAACAAGAGCAAGCCTACGAGCTTGATGATGCGAATCGACATCAGGTTTATCCCCCCGCTTACTGAATGACAAGGTTTAGTAGCGGACCAGGGCGGTGCCCCAGGTCAGTCCGGCCCCAAACCCGCACAACAAGATCAATTTACCTTTTTTCAGTCGACCCTGGAGGTTGGCCTCATGCAGGGCAAGTGGGATGCTGGCCGCCGAGGTATTGCCATAGCGGTCGAGGTTGACCATGACCTTGTCTGCCGACATGTTCAGGTCTTTGACGACCGCATCGATGATCCTGGTATTGGCTTGGTGCATCACCACCAAATCGACATCGCCGAGGGAGTATCCCGAGGCGGCAAGTACATCCTTGCAGCTATCGACGACGCATCGGACGGCCCATTTAAAAACGGTTTTTCCGTCCATGTGCATGTACTGACGTCCTTGGGCCAAGAGTTCGGGGGTCAAAGGTTCTCGCGATCCGCCCCCCGGCGTGCAAAGGGCTTCTGGGGATCCTTCTGCACCGAGGGTAAAGGTGATGATCCCTGGGACCTCTTTAGGATCGCTCGTTAAAGCCTTGGGGACAGGCTGGAGCAGTGCCGCACCGGCGCCGTCTCCAAAGAGTGGATAGGTCTTTTTGTCTTTCGGATCGACCGTCCGACTCATCACTTCGGCTCCGACAATCAGAGCATTTTGGGACAAGCCATTGGCGACGAACTGCGAGGCGACGACCAGGGCGTACATGAAACCCGAGCAAGCAGCATTGATATCGAAAGCCGGCGCGACGCAACCGAGTTTGCGTTGCAAAATACAGGCTGTCGAGGGGGTCATGTAGTCTTGAGTGATCGTGGCGACCAAGACCAAATCAACTTGGCCTGGGTCGACTTGGGCACGGCTCAAACAATCCATCGCGGCCAAGTATGCGAGGTCGCTGGAGGCTTGGTCGTCCCTGGCAAACCGGCGCTGGCGAATCCCTGTGCGTTGGATGATCCAATCGCTATCGCAGCCCAAGCTGGCAAGATCATCGTTGGTCACCACGCGCTCTGGAGCGTACATGCCAGTGGAGGCAATCACGACCGGGATCTGCTTGCCGAGCCGGCTGCGTCCACTCTCGACCAACGAAGCATTCATCATTTCGACGCAAAGCGGTAGTGACGGGAAGTGGTACATCGGGTTTCAAATCGGGCCCAAGCGAGCCGAGAGTATAGCAGTGCATCACGGACTGGATACAGCTTTTTTGAGCACTTTGAGAAAGCTTGGGGGCCGAGGGTTGGCGAAATGATTTTGACAAGATTTCAACAATTTTGACGATTCCTCCGTTTTGGGGGGTGACTACGCCTAGGTGGGCAAGTTAGATTCTACGGCTACAGCGGGCCTGCTATCACGCTTTGTATGCGTGATTCGTGGCCATTGCGCCGTGGCTCGTTTCCCATACTCCAGCCATAGAAAGTGCTGATGTTGCGATGTGCTTGATCGCCATTCAATATCGCGTGGTTCCAGAGAGTCCTATCCTCGTGGCCACCAATCGCGAGGAGTTCTACGATCGGCGAAGTCACTCGCCGAGTATTCAATCTGGCAAACCGCGTGTCCTATGTCCCCTCGATCAACGTAGCGGAGGGACTTGGTTGGGAGTCAATCAACATGGAGTTTTCGTCGGGATCTGCAACCGCAGAGTTTTCGAACCCCTGGGTTCGAACCGGTCCCGAGGACTGCTGGTCAAAGAAGTGTTGAAGGCTCCCACTAGCCGTGCGGCCGTCGAGCGAGCGCTCGAGGAGACCCACAAACACCGTTTCGAAGCCTGCAATTTGGTGATCGCTGACCGAGACTTCGGCTTTGTGATCCACCACGATCAAGAGGACGAAGTGGTCGATTTGCAACCTGGCCTGAGCATCATCGGAGGGCGGAATCTGAACGATCCGCGCGACGAGCGAGTCCAACTCACAGGCCGATTGCTGACCCTTCAAAACCTCGATTCCCCCGTGAAATTCCTGGCTGTAGCTAGCAAGGTTTTCGCGCGCATGCCTAACCCTCTGGCTCGCGCCAGCATGGTCATCCAAGGTGGCGACTACGGGACCGTATCGAGCACCTTGATCGCCCTGGGGCCCAAACCCCGCGATGCAATCTTCCAGTATGCCGACGGACCTGCCAGCCAAGCCCGCTTCGAGGACTACTCGCCACTGCTGCGCGATATCCTCAGCCGCGGTCTTCGCGAGTCGAGGTCCAAAGCCGTTGCGGCTGTCGAAATGGGAGATGCCAACGCGGACTTGGCCGAAACAGCCGACGTCGATTAATCCTCAAATCCTGCCATGCTAACCGTAGCAATCACCGACTACACCTTTGCAAACCTCGATATCGAGAAATCGATCCTCGATCCGTTGGCTCAGGTCACTAGCGGCCAGTGCAAATCCCCCGAGACACTCATCGAGCTTGTTCAAAACGCCGATGCAGTGATCACGCAGTTTGCACCGCTCAACGCTGCGGTTATCGATTCGATGCAACGGGCCAAAGTCATTGTTCGCTACGGGATCGGCGTCGACAACGTCGATCTCGAAGCGGCCAAGCGCAAGGGGATACCTGTGTGCAATGTCCCCGACTACTGCATCGATGAAGTCGCCGACCATACACTAGCGTTCATCCTCGGCTCGACCCGCCAAGTCGTCCCCAACACGATCGCTATCCGCGATGGCAAATGGGGTCTTGCGACTGACTTGTCCCAGATGCGAACCCTCAAGGACCAGACCGTCGGTGTGGTCGGTTTCGGACGCATCGGCCGGGAGGTCGTGGCTCGTTTGCGTCCGTTCAAACCCCAGGTCTTGGTCTACGATCCAGTCGTGGATCCGGCCCAGATCGAATCCTATGGTGCCCGTTCGGCCAGCCTCGACGAGCTGCTAGGCTCAAGCGACATCGTCACGCTCCATTGCCCGTCGACGGCCCAAACCAAGAAACTGCTCCATCGCGAAACGATCCAGCTGATGAAACCCGGGAGCCTCGTGATCAATCTGGCTCGCGGAGATCTGATCGATACGGCCGCGATGATCGAGGCCCTGCAAAGCGGCCATTGGAGCGGGGTGGCGATCGATGTGTGCGACCCAGAGCCGATCCCCATCGACAGCCCCTTGCGATCGATGAGCAACGTCATCGCCGCCTCGCACATCGCATCGGCTAGCCCCAAAGCCGTCCGCAAACTGCGCGAATCGGCCGCCCAACATGCCGCCAACGCGCTGAGCAACAAGCCCTTGGTCCATATCGTCAACGGCCTGCCAAGCCCGGTTTAAGGGATGCTCTTACGGTGAGGCGATCGCGATGCAGCCGCCTCCGGCGGGAGCGTTGGGTTTTGGACAGTATTGACTGGATTGACCGTGTTGACTGCGGACGTTGTTGACCTCGTTGACAGTGTCCATTCTGTCCGCCGTCAACCCCGTCAATCCAGTCAACACCGTCAATCCAGTCAAGAAAACCACCGCCGTCAGGCGGAGTGGGAATCGAATACTGCTTTCGGAGGTCGTTCTCCCCGAACCCAAATCGTCTCATTCAACCGCACTACCGCCGTACTGGTCCGACCGGAGATTGGATTTGCAGGACCAGAAGTTCTGAACACGGTGGATCTCCTCAATACTCATCGCATGCGGAACGCGAGGAAGGTTGGGCCCAAAAGCGACGGCCGACGGGGCAATCGGCGTCCACGAATTGGGCTTTCCCTCTGGGATGTGGTTATCGCCCTCCCATGGCCGATTCGCAGATCCAATCCGCAAGCCGAGCGTGAGTTGCGTCCTCTGGGTATCGTCTGGAAGCTGCGTTACCAGGATGCATGGGCGCGGAGCTCTAGAGTCTCCCGCCTAGCAAGTGCCAGAAACGAAAAAAGCCAAAACTCGGTAGGAGTCTTGGCTCGAAAATTTGGCTTCATCTAGGAAGGCCCAGATTGCATCCGGGTTGGCTTAGTATCGTGGACCGCGTGAATTCTCTCGCCTGTCGCCGTAACCGCC
>CAILTZ010000794.1 GCA_903837255.1 uncultured Pirellula sp.
ACACTCTTTCCCTACACGACGCTTTCCGATCTGGCTTGGTGATGGCCGCCTCTGAATTCGCCAGCCTGATAAAATCGCTATCCAATCGGTTCTTCCACCGCTGAAACTCTGGGTGCCCAGCGTGATCGGAGGCAATTCGACCCATCGACATCCTGGCTTGGACCAAGTCGGCGAGCCGGACTTGTGCCTCGATAATCTGGAGTTGCTTTTCCAATTCAGAGCTTGCCAAGCGTTCGGAACATTTTGCCAAAAGTTCTTTGGCTTCCTTGGAGCGATCAAGATCGCAGAATGCCAAACCCCGGAGCAGCAGGTGCTCGGGTTCGTCGGACACCGATGCATGGAGATCGACCATGTGATCGAGGGTAGCCAAAGCTCGCTCGGGACGCCCGGTCTTTCGATAAATTTCAGCGATCGCGTACTGGGCCTTGGGGTAATCGCTCCGGAGCAATAGTGCGTGATGGTAGCACTCCAGGGCGCTTGGCCAGTCTTTTTGATTGCGATGAACATCCCCCAGCAGAGCCCAAGCATTTGTGTGGCTGCGATTGACCGAAAGCACGTCGAGCGCCAACGACTTGGCTGAATCGAATTGCCCCAAGTCCAGATGCATCTCCCCGAGTTGAATCGCATAGTCGGGGTTTTGGCCCGATAGGCGAAAAGCCTCGTTCATGTGCTCTAACGCCTTGCGCTTATCACCGGACTTCCAGAGTACGCTCGCATATCCCCAGTGGGCACGCTCGTCATAAGAGGACTGCGACAGCGCCTGGGAGAACAGTAGCTCGGCGTCTTGTTCCCGAGAGCGTTGCAGTGCGTCGGTGCCTCGGAGGGATAGTTGCCGAGCATGGACCAACGATTGGTTGCGCGAATTGCTCCCCAGCATTCTGCAGCCAGCGAACATCAAGATCGCTAGAATTCCTGCGAGCAACGCCGTGCGATAGAGCATGCTAGTGTCTGTCGAATTGCCGATGAAAGAACCTCTCTTGATCAGAGATTCAATATCAAATTCACAGGTTGAGTCGCAAGTCGACTCGAAGCTGTTTTGAGCTAGCATTTCCCTCCACGGAATTTTTTGAAGGCTTTCCGGCGCGTCTTCCATGCGGATTGGCTTACTCAAACCATCGAAAACCGCCGAAATAATCTCTACAGGTCGGTCCGGTACCTTCCACCCGGCGATCCTGCCCGAACAGGCGATCATGAAACTCCTCGGCCCCTGGGCCTTCTTCAACCTAGCTGCCTTTCTTCTGGCCTTGCCCCTGCTGGTCCGGACCCCTGCACAGCTCTTGGCACAAAGCGAACCTAGAGACGATGCCATCGCCCTGTTCCGATCCGCCTCGAACGCATTTGCTAGCCAGCAATGGCAACAGGCCAGCGAACAGTACCGAAAAGTCCTCTCTCTGCGGCCCGGAACACCCCTTGCGCTCGAAGCCGGTTACTACAACCTACTTGCCCTTCGCCAACTGCTCCGCCTCGATGACCCAACCGAGTCGGAGCAATTAGCAAGGGATTGCTCCGAATGGGTCTGTCTGGCCCAGGCATGGAAACAATCCAACCACCCAGAGACAGTCCAGAGCTACACGGAGAAACTCAGCGATCGCCTAGGCTCGATTTTGAGGTTAGAAGCCCACCTGGCATTTTCATCCAAACGCTGGACTCAAACTCTAGGCCTCATCGAGCAACTTACTCCCACGGCTCAAAGAGCCACGGCTCAAACCGATCTGGCTCAAACCGTTCTGGGTCCATCCGATCTGGAGTCAGAACTCATACGCCTGGAATGCTTCGTCCAGCTCCATCGCTGGACCGAAGCGGAAAACTCCATCCAAAAGCTACAAGTCTCCGCTGAGGAAAAGCTTACGCAACTTTCCCCGCCACGCTGGATCGAGCGTTTTTTGGTCCGAAAAGCCGAAGTCGCGATGGTTTTGGGAAAATGGAAAGATGCCGAATCTGACGTTTGGAAGATTCGTACTCATTTTCCCGAATGCAAGGTATCTGCGGAGGTCGATTATGTTCTAGCACGATGTTTGGTACACGACGCTAGATTCGAAGAAGCAAGGCAATTGCTAGCATCAATCTTGGCAATCCAACAAACTCCGCCTGCCGAGTTGCAGTCGAAGGTCTGGTGGATCACTGCCGAATCCCACTTGATGCAACGCAATTTTCCCGACGCCTATGCAGCTTATGAACAAGTCGTGAGACTCGGGGCCGACACGCCGTGGGCAGAGATTGCCCAACGCCAAATGGCAATATGCCAGCAAGCGTCCGGCAGCACGATGGCCTCAGGCTCGCAACCAAACAGCGATCCACTGTTGCGTTCGACCCAGAAGCAGACGCCTAAGCAACCTAGATGAATCCCTCGTACCGCCGAGTAGCGAAAGTCTTTGAAGTCACCCTTGGGTGCCTGGCGCTGGTGCTCTGCGCTTTGGTACCGACGGGGATGGCTCAAAACAACCAAAGCAATCGGTGGAATCCCAGCCCGTCCTCGGCCCCCGCAAACGCTTATCCGTCGACTGCGGCCAACGGCACCTTTGCAGGTCAACCGACGCAGTCGCCAAACTCGGTTCGCCCGACACAAAGTATCGCTACAAACGATCCTCGCATCGCAGCGCTTCCGACTCCTGGTTCGAACGTCAGCTACAATACCGGAGCGACGAGCACCGTCGCTGCGGCTCAAGACAGCACAGGGAAAATACCCACTCGAAATCTCCTGCAGGTGTTCCACGATGGTGGTTGGATGATGTATCCGATCGCCTTGTGCTCTTTCGGACTGACCGTCTTTGCTTTTGAACGCTGGATTGCTCTGCGTCGCTCTCGCGTAATCTCCAGACCGTTCGTCAACCGTATCATCGAGCAACTCCAGCAGCAATTGATCGATCGCGAGGAAGCGATCGAGCTGTGCGAGAAAAGTGGTAGTCCGATGGCCAAGATCATGCTCGCAGCGCTGCGGCGGTATGG
>CAILTZ010000795.1 GCA_903837255.1 uncultured Pirellula sp.
CTCGTGCTCGTGCTCGTGCTCGTGCTCGTGCTCGTGCTCGTGCTCGATCGGCTTTCTAGACTCGCGGTAGGGCGGTTTCCGCCGCGACTTGCAGATCGATCCTTTGATTCCGTCGTCGGTTACTCCCGCTGACCGTCCCCTCGATACGAAAATCCAACCGCTGGTGAATTGAGCATCGCGGAGTGCTACTATCAAGCACCACAACGATCGAGCACGAGCACCGTCCTGTCGGACTGAGCACGAGCACGCAAGACAGTCAGAACAAAACCATGCAACGAAGTGGCCCTGTGGCGGCCTCTCGGTGATGGTCGCAGTTCGCTCATAAGAGCCTTGTTGGGGAGCTGTGGGACCTCAGGTGCGGTTTCCAAGTTGCTCGTACAACGCCGCGTAGCGATCAACGGCCGCCGATAAACGGAACTCTTTGACGACCCGCTCTCGGGCTGCGGTGGCCATCCGCTCTGCCGACGGGTAATCCTCCACCATCTGCTTGAAATTCGCCGCCAGAGCCGTGGAATCGCCCCGGGGCGAAAGCATCCCGTGCTGGCCATGCTTGATGTGCTCCCCGTTGCCCCCCACATCCGTGATCGCCACCGGACATCCGTTGGCCATCGCCTCTAACAAAGTCAACGAAGCCGCCTCGCTGACACTGGTCAAGCTGAAAATATCGCAAGCCTGGAGAATGTCGCTAATGTCGCGCCGAACCCCCCAAAACTCTACCGCATGGGTGATCCCTAGCTCCCCGACAAGCGATCGCAACTTCGCCTCGTCAGGCCCGGTTCCAACGAGCACGAGCCTGGTTTGCGGATGCTCGCGATAAAGGATCGCAAACCCCCGAACCAACGTCGCATGGTCCTTGACCGGATGAAACCTGGCGATGCACGTGATGTAAACGCACGCCGGGTCAAGCCCCAGGCGATTGCGGATCGCTTGGCGCTCCTGCAAAGGCTTTCTCGCTGGATGTGCACTGGCATCGATCCCGTTGTAGAGGACTTCGACGTTTCGAAACCCATCCTTTTGCTCCAGCGCCCTGGCGCTAAACGCGCAGCAAGCCGTGCTGTGGTCGGCTAGACGGCTGAGGACCAAGCGATTTATCCACCGACGCTTGGCCGACACCACGTCTGGGTAATGCCGACCGTGCTCGGTCATCAGAATCCGAGTCGAACGCGCCCCACGCATCCTAGCAAGCGCCGAATAAAAAAACGGGGTGTACTGATGGGCATGGAGGACCTCGATGCGACGTTCTCGCAGCTCGCGAGCGAATTGGTCCGCAATCCCCCAGTCGAGTCCCGGCTTGCGCCCAAAGGCGATCACAGGAACCCCTTTGGCCTGCAATTCTTCACCGAGTTTGCCGACCGAGTCCAAACAAAAAACGGTCGGTTCCATCCGATCCGCTAAACGCTCGATGATCTGGGTGACCAAGACCTCGGCACCAGCAACATTCATCGAATGCAAACAAAAACCGATGCGTAAGGACACTAGGGGATCCCAATCAGGGGTAGAAGTGGCTCGAGCTGTGCATTCCAACTGTACTTTTCCAAGACCTCGCTCCGTGCGTTCGAGCTCATCTTAGCGTATTGATCAGGCTTTTGAAGTTCGATGATCGCTTGGACCCACCCGGCCGGCTGGCTGACGACCGACATGCCTCCCGAGCATTCAATTCCCGTAGCGGCCTGGGGGGTAGCCACGACTGGCTTTCCACAAGCGAGGGCTTCCAAGACTTTGTTTTGCACTCCCCGGGCGATTTGAAGCGGTGCGATAGCAATCTGGGCAGCAAGGACGTACGGACGCACGTCGGGCACTTCACCTACGAGGTTCACCCCGCTTCGTTTCGCTAGGGCTTGGACCTCCCCCGAGGGTCGGCGGCCGACGATATCCAATGAAACGGCTGGAAGCACACTTTGGAGTCCAGGAAGTACCTCGTCGCAGAACCATTGGAGACCTTGGACATTGGGTAAGTAGTCCAAAACACCGACGAACACAAGCCGGGGATTGGCACTTGGTGGTACTAGGTCTGAGAGCTGTTCGACAGGAATGGCATCGGGAGCAAAAAAGCGGAGGTCAACGCCATTTCCGATCGAGGTCGCTTGGAGTCCGGGGTGTCGTTTTTCGAACAGTTGGGCTTCGTCGGGGCTGACGACCGTCAGTGCATCGGCAGACTTGGAGAGAGATTCCTCGAGCCGACCGACTCGGCGGGCTTCCTGGCGGAAAAGCCATTTTTTCGGGCCATGGGCAACGTCGGCGTAGTCATCCCACTTTTGGCTATCGACATCGACCAAATCGACCACGAGGCGTTTGGGTTTGATTTTCATGAGCTTGGCATAAGGTCCCATGCTCGAGCAGTACATGATCGCTGCATCGAACTGGAATTTAGAGGACCAAAGCCTGACTTGATCGGCCAGGGGCGCCGAATAGAAGGCCCCTTGGGTGACCGATTTGCCCAATGCAAAGCCGGCCGAAGCGCGAAGCCATCGCCAGGGAGATTGCAGACGAGCGAAGAAAACCGATTGGCAAAGCGATTCCAGGGCGTCTCGCTGGCTGGATTCCCAAGGTTCATCGGAGACCGAGCCCAGGTAGACCTCCGCGCGATGCGAGAGAAACTCGACGAGGTGATAAGCCCGGATGCGGTCTCCTCGATTGGGAGGGAAGGGGATCCGGTGGGTCAGAATCAAAACCCGGGGCTTGGAACTAGACATGCTGTCGAACCGATTTCTACTTAAAACCAATCGGGGGGATAAGCCAAGCAGGGTCACGCTCTGGTCTGGCCACCTGTAAGGCTCACTTAAGCCTTAACAATTGCCCCTATGGACTCAATACCCTTCATCGCATTTCTCGTATCGACGATCAATTTTGCCCACTGACCTAGCTGATCGTAATTGACATTCTGATGCGCCGTAGCGATCAGCACCGCATCGAACTCCGAAATCGTCTTGGGATCCCAACCGACACACTGAGTCCCAGCCCAATGACCATGCTTGCGACTCGGTCGAATCACCGGAATGTAAGGGTCATAATACTCCACCTGGCAACCCTTGGCCTTCATTTTATCGAGCAACACATAGCCTGGCGACTCGCGATCGTCATCGACATTGGCTTTGTAAGCCAGGCCAACAAGTAGCACCTTGCTGCCTCGCAGGGGCTTGCCCGCATCGTTGAGCGCGTCGGTCAGTCGATGGATCACCCAGTCGGGCATCGCAGTGTTGACCTCGCCAGCGAGTTCGATAAACCGGGTCGACATACCGTACTCGCGAGCCTTCCATGTCAAATAGAAAGGATCGATCGGAATGCAATGCCCACCTAATCCAGGACCGGGATAGAACGGCATGAACCCAAAGGGCTTGGTTTTGGCAGCCTCGATCACTTCCCAGATATCGATGCCCATCGCATCGTAGACAATCTTTAGTTCGTTGACCAAAGCGATGTTCACCCCTCGGAAAATGTTCTCTAGGAGCTTGGTCGCCTCGGCCGCCCGACAACTCGACACAGGAACCACTGTGTTGAGTGCCGATTTGTAGAGCTCTGTGGCTCGCTTGAGACACTCCGGCGTCAATCCTCCTACCACCTTGGGGATTTTGGCCACCTCGCTGTCGGGATTGCCTGGATCTTCGCGTTCGGGCGAGAAGGCCAAGTGGAAGTCGGTGCCGGCATGGAGCCCCGAGCCCTCTTCGAGGACCTTTCGTAAATCCTCGTCTGTTGTCCCAGGATAGGTCGTCGACTCCAAAACCACCAACACTCCCTTGCGAAGGTGCGGCGCGATCGCTTTACCCGTCGCGATGATGTAGGAAATGTCCGGTTCGCGGTTCTTGTTCAGAGGGGTCGGCACACAGATAACCACCGCACTGCATCGGCTAACTAACGAAAAATCGGTACTTGCAAGGAAACGCCCCGCTTGGACCTCGTCGGCGACGGATGCCGAAGGAATATGGTGGATGAAACTCTCGCCACGATTCAGCTTTTCCACTTTGGCCTGGTCGATGTCCAAGCCCAAGACTAGGCTGCCTTTTCGGCAAAACTGAAGACTCAGCGGGAGGCCTACGTAACCTAGGCCTACGATCGCTAACGGATTCTGCATTGGATTTTACAAAAGTTTCAAAAGTCGGAACTCGAAGCCGATACAACAACTTACGGCTACTAAACACCCATTCAAGGAACAGAATGGACAACCCGAGAAGAGGAGTTTGGACCAGTATGAAGCTTCGCCTCCATCGGTGACATCCTAGGACTTGCGAAAGCACAAATTCATCGACAAAAAGCCTTACCGATCGATC
>CAILTZ010000796.1 GCA_903837255.1 uncultured Pirellula sp.
ACCATGAAGCTGTTTTTCGGTTTAGTTTGTATCTTGCCAGTGAATCTGTTGCTCCTGGCTGCGAGCGTATTGGCTCAAGATCCGATCAAGCACTCCTGTTTGGTCCTGGGTGCAAAGACCGCCATCATCGGCGAGGATGGCAATGCAAGTTGGGAGTACTCGGGCGGTTCACGCGATGGGTTCGTGCTCCCAAACGGCAACGTCCTGCTAGCTTATTCCAATCGAGTTGAGGAAGTCACCCCCAGCAAGCAGATCGTGTTTAGCTATAAGTTAGATCCTGAGAACAAAGAGATTGGGACCGCCCAGCGTCTCTACAACGGCAACACACTCGTGACCGAGCTGGGACACAAGCCGAGGCTCTTGGAGGTCGATCCCCAAGGTGCAATCGCTTCGCAAATCGCACTCGAACCAGAGACCGACAATGCGCATATGCAAACGCGGATGGCAAGGCAGTTGCGAAACGGCAATTACCTCGTGCCACACCTGCTGGCCTTTGCGATCAAGGAGTACACACCCCAGGGGCGTATCGTACAAACGTTCAAGACCGATTTGGAGTCGCTCGGTGGACGTCCGGCAGAGAATTGGCCCTTCACGGCGATCCGATTGGACAATGGCCATACGGTCGCGTCGCTGACCCATGGCAACAAGGTCATCGAGTTTGACGCTCAAGGCCAAATGGTTTGGAAGGTGACCAATGAGGATGTGGGTGGACTGTTCAAAGACCCCTGCGGTTCGCAGCGTTTGGCCAATGGCAATACTGTCATCGGATCCCACGGAGCCAACACCGGGGTATCGATGGTGGAGGTCACTCCCGAGAACAAGATTGTCTGGACCAGCGATCATCCACTTGCAGCCGGCGTGCACCATTTTCAGATACTTACGACCAACGGAAAGCACGAACCGGGCATGCCCTTGAAGTGATCTATTCCCACCCAATCCCCAAGAAAGAGTTTGGCCAAATTTCATGCACAAACCAACCAATCGATTTGCCTCATTAGTATTTGCCCCATTATTACTCATGACAGCGCTCCTGCTCACTTTGGCAAGCTCAGTCTTCGCCCAGCAAGCTGCCGGCCCGCAAAGAGCGGGCCAAGTCTTCTGGATCGGTGGATACGGGCCGGGGATCTACGCTAGCCGACTCCAAGGCGACGGGTCGATGGCTCAGCCTCAGCTGGTGGCTACCCAAGCCAAAGCGTCGTTCTTCGCGCTCCATCCGAAGCTCGATGTACTCTATGTGGTGACCGAAACAGCGATCAACGACCAAGAGCGCGCCGCCTCGCTGGCTGCTTACCAATTCGACAGGGCCGGCTACCTGTCGGGAGGTTTGCCCGACCTGAAACTTCTCAACATCGAAAGAGTCCGAGGCAACGGTCCGTGCCACGTCACGGTCGATTCGGAGGGTCGATTCGCGGTTGTGGCTAACTACGGCAGCGGTTCGGTCTCCTTGTTCCCGCTGCAGTCAAGCGGCTTGCTCGAAGCGGAGAGTTCGACTCTGCAGCATCAAGGGTCCGGGCCGAATACCGCTCGACAGCAGGGCCCACATGCTCACTGTTCGATGGTCGATCCGACCAATCGCTGGGTACTGGTAGCCGACTTGGGACTCGATCAAGTCCTGGTCTACAAGCTCGATGCTCAGAGCAAGAAGCTCGTCCCAGGTCCCAACCCCATGCTGAAGCTCGCCGGTGGGGCTGGACCTCGTCATATCGCCTTTCATCCCGACGGAAAGCTCCTCTACGTGATCAATGAGATAGGGATGACATTAACCAGCGCTGCGTGGGATGCAGAAACAGGCAAGTTGACTGAGATCGCCACGGTACGAACCGTTCCAGAAGAGCAGCTTCAAGGTGGATGGTCGACAGCCGAAGTCCTTGTGCACCCATCGGGGCGTTTCGTCTACGGGAGCAATCGTGGGCATGACACGATCGCACTCTTTGCGGTCAGTCCGCAGAATGGAGCAGCGACCCGCATCGAGAATTTCTCGACGCTGGGAAAGACACCTCGCAACTTCCGGATCGATCCTCAAGGCCAGTTTTTGTTGGCAGAGAATCAGGACAGCAACACGATCCACTCGTTTGCGATCGATCGAGGCACGGGCTTTCTCAAACCGACGGGTCACTCGATCTCGGCAGAGAAACCAGCGTGCATCAAGTTCATGACGACGCCGGTAGGGCCTTGAAGTTCTTGCTTTGAGAGAAGAATTTGCAGGGGTTTTCGTAGACAACACGGCGGATGAGATCTCGCGAGTGTCCGCGTCGTTTGAGTTCCATGATCAGATCCGGGATTGCGGTCGGTTTGCTCGGTCCCCAGTCTCCGGCAGAGTTGGCCATCAGGCGTTCGGTTCCATATTTCTCGATCATATCGGCGGCCCGAGCCGGCGTGCATTTGGTGACAGGATAGAGGGTCATACCGGCCCAAAAGCCTCGGTCGAGGACTTCCTGGATCGTGTGTTCTTCGACATGGTCGACCAGGACTCTCGAGCGATCGACACGCGAGTCGCTCACGAGCATGTCGAGGATCATCTTGGTCCCTTGGAACTTGTCTTCAAGGTGTGGGGTATGGATTAGGATTTGCTGTCCATATCGAACGGCTAGATCGACGTGTTCGAGGAAGATGGTCGATTCGTTCTTGGTGTTCTTGTTCAATCCGATTTCGCCGATCCCCAGAACGTTGCTCTCGCTGAGGAACTCGGGGATCATCGCGATAATTTCGCGCGAAAGCGAAACGTTCTCGGCTTCCTTGGCATTGATGCACAGCCAGGTGTAGTGCTGGATACCGAACTGCGCGGCGCGTTTGGGTTCGAACTGCGTGAGTTGTCTGAAGTAGTCTCGGAAGCTTTCGACGCTACCGCGGTCAAAGCCGGCCCAGAAGGCCGGTTCGCTCATTGCGACACAGCCCATCCGAGCCAACGTCTCGTAGTCGTCGGTCGTCCGGGAGACCATGTGGATATGGGGATCAATGTAGTCCATAGTTCTTTCGCCAATCGGGATCGTAGGGGCGGCTCATGAGCAACTGCACTCGCTTGGCCTTGTCCGGTTGGTCGTCGAGCAGGATCTCCATGCCTTGTTGCAAGAGTTTGCGCTGTTGCAGTTGATCGACCGAACCGTTGGCTCGATCGAGGCGATCGAGGGTAGCCGCCAGATCGAGGATTTTCGAGCGTGCGATGAAGAACTCTTCGGTGAGGATCTTCTGGGCGTCTCGCGCCGCTGGCTTTGGATCGTTGCTCATCATCGTTTAGTACTCGTGGCTCGATGGCTCGGTAGCCTGTGGGGGCTCTGCAAACTTGCGCTCAGCGACTTTCCGAATGCGGCGCGAAGCGACTTCTTCGCTGAGCATCGCAAGGACCTCATCGACGGGTTTGGTTCCCAATTCACCGGCGATCCGATCGCGTAGGGC
>CAILTZ010000797.1 GCA_903837255.1 uncultured Pirellula sp.
AAACACAAGAACGTTGCGGCGGAACTCTTGGAAAAGCTTCTGCGAGAGGAAATCAAGACCCGGTCCGTCCGGAACCTCATCCAGGCCCAGACCTTCAGCGAAAAGCTCAAGAAAACCCTCAACGCCTACCACAACCGGGCCATCTCGACCGTCCAGGTGCTCGAGGAACTGATTGCCATCGCCAAGGAGATGGATCAGGCGACCAAACGCGGGGTTGAACTGGGTTTGACCGACGACGAAATCGCCTTCTACGATGCGCTGGCCACCAACGAGAGCGCGGTCAAGATCATGGGGGATGCCCAGCTCAAAGTCATTGCGACCGAACTAATCACCCAAGTGCGGAAAAGCGTGACCATCGATTGGACACTCCGAGAAAGCGCCCGGGCCAAGATACGGGTCTTGGTCAAGCGCATCCTCAACAAATACGGCTATCCCCCTGACTTGCAGGAAGAAGCCGTCAAAAAAGTACTCTCGCAGGCGGAGTTGCTTTGTAGGGAAGTGGCTCTAAATTGAATTATCTACAGAAAAATCAATGAGCACGTGCCGATTCTGTGGGGAAGAAATCACATTCCGTCGTATAGACGGACGCAACCAGCCCATACACCCAAACGGGGGTTGGGAGTGCAATTGGTCCTCAAAAGTTGAATACGCCGACAAAACGTCCAAACAATACCGGCCAGAAGAAGTTACCGATACGAATTTTACCGTGCCCTCCAATTGCCCGGTATGCAAAAAAGATGTCTACTTTATTCGATACAATGGCGGCTCTGTTTGGGTCGACCCGCCCCTCGGGTGGCCGTGGCCCAAACACGCTTGTTTCGATGATCCCCATGAACCAAGTCGATCCTTCTCACTGCGGATTGACAATACCGATTATCTGAAAGACAGAAAACTTGGAATCATCGCTAAAATTGGACCAGCCTGTGGTCCATCAGAAATCATCTTCCTGGTCCGGTTCCCCGATCTTTCCCGAATTGCGATACGCCTCGAAGGCAGACCACCACCCGAATTTCTAATCGGAGCATTTGTCATTGTTTCACAGGGAGAAAAGCGAATCGTTATAGATGGGGCTGGGGAATACTCTATCCGTGATTATCTCATCCTCCCTTCAACAGATGTCTTCGGGTATTATACATGTCCGCGTTGTAACGATAGGGTTAGGGAAGGTTCCAACCACAACGAGTTATGCTTTATTCACGGCAGAAGTCCCACCAACCCTTCGATTTGGGAAACACCAGCGTCTAAGTATGATCAAGCGAGTCGACAATGGTTCGATCGCCGAATGCTTGAGAGTGACAAACATTGGAGCCAAATGCGGATGTCAAAGGCATCGCCTAAGAATAGGCCTGCCAATGAATCCCTTTCAAACAAAAGCCACTCGCCAAGCGCTACTCCTCATCCAGGACCCAAGGCATCAAATCAGAAGCCGGAAATGGACCCGTATAGGCGGGGGTGACTGAGCGTGGTCCTTGCTGGCTTTGATTGCATATGAAAAAGCAGGTTCTCCATGA
>CAILTZ010000798.1 GCA_903837255.1 uncultured Pirellula sp.
CGATCTAACGACCGCAAGCTTCTATGCCCATCGGATCAACCTAGCCTCGCACAACTTGACTTCGATTGGCAAGCTTCGATCACCGATGCCTTGGCCAATCGTGAGGAATTGCGGCGGCAGCGTTGGGTCATCAAACAACGAGAATTGGAACTGATTGCAAACCGAAACTTTCTCAAGCCTCAGTTGGATGCGATTGCGGCCTATCGAATGCGTGGCTTTGACGGCCAGTTCAATACGCCTTTTGATAACGATTTTCAGGAGTGGTCCCTGGGACTCGATTATTTGATGCCCGTAGGCTATCGTCGTGGACATGCTGCAGTGCGAAATACGCAATTGTCCTTGGCCCGCGAAGCGCAGGTGCTCATCGAACAAGAACGCGCCGTACACTATGGCTTGAGCAATGCGATCAACGAAGCAAAGCGTGCTCATGAGAATCTGATGATTCAAAAAAACCGTTACGAGGCGGTGGAAAATCAGATCGTGGCTCTCAAGGCTCGCGCAGAACAAGCTCGGGTGGAGCAACTCTTCGTGTTGCTTGAGGCCCAACGCCGACGCTTGGATGCAGTAATTCGTTACCATCAGTCAGCAGTCGAATACCAATTGGCGGTTCGAAACGTCAATCTCGAACGGGGTACTCTCCTGGCCTACTGCAACGTCTACCTCAACGAATCACCTTCGTCGGACTTCATCGCCACCCAAGGAATCCAGAGAGTCAGTTCGCAGGACTTCACGTCGCAAGCTCACCAACGCGACCCGCGAATCGCATCCCCAACCTCAGCCCCATTGCCCACGGCGGTTGATGCGATCCGATAGGTCCGATTCCGATTTAAATGTCGCTCACTGCCCGAAAGCCTTTCTCGCGAAGTGCTCCGGCAATTCCTGGTCGAACAAAAGCAAAACTCAACCCGCTTGGGCGAATCGGGAAAATTAACCCTTTGACGATCGGCGTAAGCCAGTTGGCCAAAGCTTCTTCGGACCGTGTTCCGATGTTTGCCAAGAGTTCCATCGGGCTATACCAAGGAAAAGCTCCGGGGCCAATCTCACCGGACCCCTGAGATTTTAAATCCTCGCTAGCGCTTTGTGTTACCAAACTGCGAAAGCCCCTGTTAAGCTGGCTCAATAGCCAGTCAGGGCTACTCGAAGAATCGGTCACCACAAAAGAAATGCCATCGACATTGCTCAAACGATCAAACCACCTTAGATGACAATTCTCCAACCAAGCCCGTTTGGGAATCGCAACCGGAGAGGCTACGGCGTTGGGATCCACACCTGGAAAAACAGGATACCAAAAGAGGTTCTCGGGGTTGGGTATCCCAAGCTTTGAAAAGCTTGCAATGGCATAGAAATCCAAATTGCTCAGGTAAAAGTCACTCAAAAACGATTCAACTTGCATCGGAGGCTTTGACCAATTGTAAAGCCGTTCAAACACCGGAGCCAGACCGTCTCGCCTTGCGCTGATCGAGGCATGGAACATATCCAAGCATATTGCAGCGATACGCTCATCTACGGAACTGTAAACCGACAGATTCGTCGGTGCTACGCGGGAATCGGACTGGGAGACCGAACCGGGCGATGAACTCAGCGGTCCATCTCCAAGAGGGGGTCTGGAATGGTTCGGGGGAGCTGTAAAATTGGACGAGCTTCTCCTGATGGAGATTGAGGATCCAGCTTGTGTCCCCCATTCCTCGTTGGTCGGTTCCCAAGCCACTTCAAAGAGGCTTTTGCCAGCCGAGATTCTGGTTGGTTGATTCAAGGACTTTTCCGAAGTTATCACTTCGTCGAGTACTTTTGTTCCATTGCGACTGTTGAGATCTTTGACAAAGAAGTTCTCTATTCGATTGCAAACCTCGAAGTGCTTCGACGACATATAATCATCCTCGCATGCAACTTGCGAGGCATTTGTTCGACCAACGACGCGCGACTCACCAGGGGGAACGATGACCCTAAGGCCTTTCTTTGGGCCGTCAATGACCAATAGAACAAGGTTTCTAGAAATCTGGTTCAAGATGCGGATACCACGCGGTTGCAAAACGGCCACAATCACACCCCCAGTATGCTAGAAATTCGAGCCATCGTCTAGTTTTTCATGAATTAACCCAAGAATATGCTCAACTTTCATCACTTGTCGTAATTTTGTAGAAGAGTCAAGCCAAACTAGACTACCTGGGCCCGCTATACGCCGGACTTCCCGCATCTTTCAAAAAACCCGTAGAAAACGCAGAATGCTTCCAAGTCTATTGACCGATACACCAATCATGCACGCGGTCGACTCCCGGATTGGCAATTCGCTGCCAATGGGATTCACAAGCGCCCAGCCGGTCTGAGGATTCCATGAAAGCCAAGAATCTCGCGTTGAAATTCAAACCCAAAGTCAGTCTCAGACAGTGGGCCATTCTGGCCCTTGCCACCTGCTCGCTTGCCACAATGGCAACTTGCTCGGCCCAAACGAACTCCCAGGTCACCGGTTTCTCAAGGCTTCCAGAACTTCCCGATCTTGACTCGATCGAGCCCGTGCTCAGTGCCCAGAACTCCCCCAGATTCGTTCCCCTGCCCGCCCTGGAAGACCTTCCGCTAGCGCCTAGTGAACTCGTTAAACTTGCCGGTGCATTAGAGTCTCTGGAATCTCAGGGTGCTCAAACGCAGGGCAGAGTAATCGGTAGCGATCACGCACCGGGTTTGACCAAAACTGGCGGACTGGATTACCTGAACAAGCCGCTGGCACCCTTTGAAATCGTCCGAAAAACCGATGCCAAGTATTCCAAGCAAGTCTCCATGGATCTGCGCAAAATTGCGTCTCAGCCCGACCCTCGGTACTTGCGGTATTGGCCGGGGAACAATGCAACATGGGCCTCCCCAGCCTTCTGCTACAAAACCCTTTATTTCGAACAGCCCAATCTAGAGCGGTACGGTATCGGATACTCTTGCCCCACAAACGCCATCGTCTCAGGTGGGAAATTCTTTGCCGACGCAGCCCTGTTGCCCTTTCATGCCCTGCGCCAGGGCCCTCGCCAGTGCGAATGCACGCTCGGACACCGGCGGCCCGGGGATTGCAACCCCATCCAACGCTAGGCAATCTCCAGAATCCCCCCTCTTTAGGGCCGTTCTTTGATGAAGCCCCTCTCGGCCCCAGAGACTAAATGTCCTGCCGGCCCCTCTCTTTGTCAGTCGCTACAATCGGGGCAATCGATTTTCTCTACCTGCGGCAACTTTTTTAGCCCTTCGGTATCGAAGGTTTATTCGTTCAAACTCGAATAGACCATTCAAAATGCATACGATCCGTTGTAGGCTGACCTAATACTGCCTCGCAAGAAGGTCGGCGGACGGGGCCGTCGTTTTTTCATCGCTCGTTTCCTAGCTCAACCGGTCCGGTGCATGTATGCTCAAGGCCTTCCTCAAAACCGCTTCAAAATCAATCTCTGCTCTCGTTAAGACTCAGATTCGAAGTATCCGCCGTAAGGCTTTCCGACGCGCGATGGCCGCCGGCTTCCAACGCCTCGAACCCAGACGGGTATTGACCGTCCAAGGGATCTTTGATGCGATCAGTGGAAATCTCTCGGTAAATATCACGCCCGGCGGTAATACGACGGCCACCCTGGCGGCCTTGGATGCCAATCAGTTTTTTCTCGATGTCGACGGAAACTCTGTGTTCAACTCGGGCTCGGATCTCTTGGGTTCCAAAGGCGACCTGAAAAACATCTTGGTCTCCGGCACATCCACCCCCCTGGGTAATATCGGTGAGTTCCTGTGGAAAGACCACCTGAGTTCCTCGTTCAAACTCGATCGTATCGATGCCTCGGGGCTGGCTAACATCTCGCTCGACTTGGTCGCCCAAGTCACGGTTTCCCAAGACTCGAATCTGCAAGCCTCCAACTCGATCTCGATTCATAACACCGTTACGCCAGCAGATCCAACCAATCACTTCCTGCGCTTCTCAAATAACCTGACCCTGGATGCAGGCGGAAACAATACCGCAATTCTAGTCGATCTGGACTACGCATTGACCGTCGACCAACTCGCCTCCTTGCAGGCCACCCAAGGCTCGATGAAACTCAGTGGCATCGATGCGAACATCCTGCAAGCCAACGCGATGGGTGATATCCTCGATGCTGATACAGGCTCGGATTCCATGGATCTCCGAGCTAACCAAATCTCAATGGTCTCATCCTCTGGTTCGATCGGTGGTCCGCTGAGCAACATCCTACAAGCCGACATCGCGACGACTACTCAAG
>CAILTZ010000799.1 GCA_903837255.1 uncultured Pirellula sp.
GGAATCTTCGACTGCAGCGAATGGTTCAATCGATGCTCCAATACCGACCGAAGGTCTCTAACGACCGACGGATTGTCCACGAGCCGTCGCTTGGCTTGATCAAGCGTCCAATCGCCAACCTTCGGTCCCCACAACGCCGTATGCAACATCTCGACGATGGTCGGATCTCGCTGCGATGCAGGCTTGTCAGGGGTCGAGAGATAGTCCAACAATCCACGGATCTGACGCGGGCAGTTGATGTGACTCGCTCGACGTACGCCTTTGGCGAGCCGATCCTCGTCGGGAGCCTCTACGGCCTGACCGATCTGCGAATCGGCCAACAGCCTCGACCATAACCCACGCTTGAGCAACTCATCGAGGGTCGTGTCGAAGTACTCGAGGGCGTCTTGGATGGTCGGCACACGCCCTAGATACTGATTCAGGTCCCTCAATGCGGCGAGCATTCTCGGTCGAAACAAACCGATCGCTTCGCGAACATTCGCAAGGACCCGCTGCTGGGCCACCCGTTCGAGCTTGATCACACAGCCGCTTGGCAAATGCGGAAAACATGCTTCGATCTCTTCATCCAATCTCGCCGTCGGTTTTCCACTCAACGCCCGGAATCGACTTGCGAACCGAAACTCTTTTCGCTGTGCTCCAATGAAATCCAACACCGTCAGACACTCTTTGTCCGGGTGAAGCCGCAGGCCTCGACCAAACTGCTGCAAAAATACGGTCAAGCTCTCGGTGGGCCTTAGGAAAAGCACCGTGTCGACTTCGGGAATATCTACCCCTTCGTTGTACAGATCCACCACAAAGATAAAGTTGACGGATCGATCTCGCAGCTTCTGCTGGGCCGTGGTCCGTTGCTCGTCCGACGACTGCGATGAAAGCGCGATCGATGGCAATCCGTTCTCGTTGAAAAATCTCGCCATGAATTCCGCATGGTCTACACTCACGCAAAACGCTAACCCTCGCACTTCGGTTGGATTCAAAACCGTTTCGCATAGCTTTTCAAAGATCAGTTTTGCACGGATGTCGTTGCCAGTGTATAGCCGATTCAAGTCGTCATCCCGATACCCTCCGCGCTGCCAATCGAGGCTATCGAGGTCCACCGAATCCGCCACACCGAAGTATTGGAATGGACAGAGCAATCGGCGGTTGATCGCATCGGGTAGCCGTATCTCAGCGCTGCTTCTCCCTCCAAACCAGCTCAGTACGTCCAGTTGGTCCGATCGCTCTGGGGTGGCGGTCAAGCCGAGCAAGATCTTGGGTTGCGAATGGCCGAGCAATGCTTGATAACTCCGAGCCGCTGCATGATGGAACTCATCGACGACGATGTACTCGTATCGATCCGAAGGTTCCGCGATCAGGTTTCGCGCGTTGTAGCTTTGGATCGAGCAAAACAAATGATCGCGCTGGGTTGGTTCGTGCCCGTCGACCAGCAAATCCGCAAAATTTTGATCTCTGATGACGCAGCGGAACGATGCGAGGGCTTGGCTGAGGATCTCCTTGCGGTGTGCGATGAACAGAAGCCGAGGCTTACGGCCCAGCTCCTTCGCGACGCGGGCGTAATCGAACGCAGCGATCATCGTCTTGCCGGTGCCGGTGGCTGCTACGACTAGGTGCCGATGCTTGTTCTGCACTTCCCGCTCGGCGGCGATGAGGTCGAGAATCTCCTCTTGGAATGGAAACGGACGCAAATCGAAGTGGATCGCTGGTGCCGCTGACGAGGACGCTTGGCGCTCGCGCTGAATCGCGTCTCGCAATCGGAACTCCGATTGCTCGTCGTAGCGTTGGAATTCGTCATCTTGCCAATACGTTTCAAAGGTTCCTGTGACTTTGTCCCAAAGATAAGGCAACTCGTATTGGCTGATCTTGGTCGTCCATTCGAGTCCCTCGGACAATGCGGCATTCGAGAGGTTTGCGGAACCGACGTAGGCGCTGCTGAACCCGGTATTGCGATGAAACAGGTAGGCTTTCGCGTGGAGTCTTGTGCGCTTGGTGTCGTAACTGACCCGAACCTCGGTTCGAGGCAGGTGCCGTAGCATCTCGATCGCTTTGGGGTCGGTCGCGCCCATGTAGCTGGTGGTGATCACGCGGATCGCAGGGCCGGTGCCGCAGGTGCGCTCGGCCAGGTCGCTTAGGTTGTCCAACAGAACCCGCAACC
>CAILTZ010000800.1 GCA_903837255.1 uncultured Pirellula sp.
CGACCGATTCAGGTCCCCGGCACATCGCCGTCGCGATGAACAAGCCGGTGGTATCCCTCTTCGGTTCGATCGATCCGGGGCTCACACGCAGTTACAATATTCCCGAGACGATTCTAACGATGGGATTGGCCTGTCAGCCTTGCGGCTCGTACAACTGTCGGTTCAAGCATGCCGATTGCATGAGCCGATTGGATGCAGCACGAGTCGTCCGCGCGGCCAAGGTGGCTTTTCGGCAGTCCCATTCCGCTTCCATGCGTTTAGTGAATATTCGCTAATTAAACACTACCTACAGGGATTGAAAGATGCTTCGTCGATCGATGGCCTTTGCATCCGTGCTAGCGGCCGGGGTGCTGCTAGGCTGGGGGTTTCACTCTCGGATCGATGCGCCCCGCGCGCATGCGAGCCCTCAAAATCCAGCCGTGATCCCGGTCTCTCCGACCCAATTTCCTCAGCAAATCGCGCCGGTTCCAGCCAACAACCTGAACCCGCCGGGTGAGCTGGCCGCTGCGCAAGGATTTCAGCTATCGGATGGTTTTTTGGCCAGTTCGCTCGATGAAGCGATCCACGTGACTGTTTACGAAGGGGTCAATCGTGGTGTGGTCAACATCTCGACACGAACCATCCGGCCTGAAGCGTTCTTGCTGGTCGCGGAGATCGAGGGGAACGGAAGTGGCTCGGTGATCGATCGCCAAGGCCATATCCTGACGAACTTCCACGTCATCGAGGGGGCTCGCAACATCAACGTTACGCTTTACAACGGAGAGTCTTATCCCGCCGAGCTTGTTGGCCAAGACCCCGACAACGACATCGCTGTGCTGCGGATCACTGCTCCGGTCGAGTCGCTCTATCCGATCCGATGGGGTGACTCGAGCCAGCTGCGAGTCGGTCAGCACATCATCGCCATTGGCAATCCATTCGGATTCGAGCGGACAATGAGCACCGGAATCATATCTAGCCTGAATCGACAGATCACCTCCCGCACTCGGCGCACGATCCGCTCGGTGATTCAAATCGACGCGGCGCTCAACCAAGGTAACTCGGGTGGACCGCTTTTAAATTCGCGAGGGGAAATCATCGGCATGAATACCGCGATCGCCACCCGCAGTGGCGATAATGCGGGCATCGGTTTTGCCATACCGGTCAACACCATGAGCCGCGTGGTTCCGCAGTTGATCCGCACTGGCCGCGTGGCACGTCCGACGATCGGAATCCTCCAAGTCTTCGAGACAGAGAACGGATTGCTCGTGGTCAACATGACTCCCAATGGACCTGCCGAAAAAGCTGGTCTGAATGGTTCTCGCATCGAACGGAAGAAATCGCGATCGGTGCTTGGCATGATCGAACAAGAGACCGTCGATCATAGCCAAGCCGATTTGATTATCGCCATCGATGAAACCAAGGTCAAACAAGCCGACGATCTGCTGAGCGTTATTGAGACCAAGCGTGCCGGCGATGTCGTCCGCTTGACCATCGTTCGCTCAGGCAAGGCCCTTTCGATTCCCGTGACATTAGGATCCGGCGAATGATTCCGTGGGAACGAGTGCAAGCGGCCGACGCAGTCATCTTCGATTGCGACGGAACTCTGGTCGATTCGATGCCGATCCATTTCTTGGCATGGAATCGAACGATGAAGGAAGTTGGCATTGAGTTGCCCGAAGACCGATTCTATGCCATGGGCGGGATACCGACCCATCGCATCATCGAGATGCTCGCCCACGAGCAAAGAGTCTTGGTCGATGCGCATGCGACGGCCAGGCGTAAAGAGGAAGCGTTTTTCGAGCTGATCCATATGCTCGAGCCGATCCATATCATCGTTCAGGTGGCAGAGAAACTTCGCGGGATCAAACCGATTGCTGTTGCCAGTGGTGGCAGTCGCTACGGCATCGAAAAACAGCTTCGTCACGTCGGGATTTCGGATTGGTTCGACACGATCGTTTGCGCCGAGGACACGGTCAGGCACAAGCCTGACCCGGATGTCTTTCTGGAAAGCGCGAGGCGATTGGGGGCAGCTCCTGAGAAATGTTTGGTCTTCGAAGATGCAGAACTTGGGATCGAAGCGGCCAAGCGGGCTGGGATGGATTGGCTGGATGTGAGAGACTATTTTGAGTCCAAACGTATCCCGTTGGCTTAGAAGTCCCCGTTTCCTCAAATTCGATTCTTGAATTGCCGGCCACCTAATGATTCGAAACCGATGGCTTTGGTTTGCGATCGCGATGTTATTGCTTGCGGCAGCTTGGCCTATCTCGCAACGACTCTCGCTGGACCGTTCTTTGGAACGAATGTTTCCCAGCGGTGATCCGGATCGGACTGAGTTTGAGCGGATCGAAGACCGCTTTGGTGTCTCTCAGTTTTTGGTCTTTGCCTATCGAGACGCAGAACTATGGGCAGCCGATGGGTCTGGGATCGACCGGGCAATGCAGTGGCGAAAGCGGATCGAGGAGACTGCGGGAGTGGCCTATGCGCTAGATCTCTCGCGCGTCGACGAGATGCTCACAACGCTAAAAGGTCCGGCTGGTTTCCTAGGGGCACTTTCAGGGGTTAAGGCGAAGCGTCCGCTGCTGGACTCGAGCAACAAGTTGGCCATCGAGTATCGCGATCTTTTCACCGGCCAGACCCATGCGGCCAATACCGACTTGGTCGCCATCGGCGTGCTGCTCGACCAGTCCAAGTCGCGTGCGGAGGGCTCGGAGGATATCTTGGCCGAACTCCGAGGACTTGCTAACAGTGCTCCGGGAGGATTGCTTGTCGGACACGTGGCGATGGTCGACGAGGGATTCCGAGAGATCGAGCTCGATGGGAATCGCTTAGGAGTTTATTCTACGATCAGCTTGACAGCCTTGATGCTCTTTGGGTTCCGTTCGATCCGATGGGCATTGATCGTCGTGGCGGTAGTTCAGTGGTCGCTGGTCCTGACCCGAGCGATTTTGGTGCTGCTTAATTGGGAATTGACGATGGTCTCTTCGATGCTCTCGTCGATCGTGATGGTCGTCGGGGTAGCCACGACGCTTCACTGGATGTTTGGATATCAGAAGGAGTACGACGCAAGATCACACGAGTCCGACGAGCAGATTCGCGCAAAGAGCGCGCTAAATGCGTCGATGAGCAGGTTATGGCAACCGATTGTATGGGCGGTGGTGACAGACGCGATTGGGTTTGCTTCGTTGGCTTTGTCGAGAGTCGGGCCGGTGCAGGACTACGGTAGCATGATGGCGATCGCTTGCGGGGTAGTGCTATTGGGGATCTTTTGGTTGGTACCGACGCTGGCGCTGCTGCCTCCTGGGCCGCTGACGTTGAGCAAGCATTCCGGATATGCGCTTGGGAGCGTACCTGGGGAGGGGTGGATCCAAGGGGTCTTGCGACGAGTGCTCGATATGGTTTGTCGAGGCCGAGCGTGGGTGATCACCTGTGCGGTGTTGCTGTTGGTTTTGGGGTTGATCGGTTCGAGTCGCTTGAAGGTCGAGACCGATTTTTTGAAGAACTTCCAAGCCGACTCGCCGATAGCCAAAGCTTATCGGGCTGTGGAGACCGAGCTTGGTGGAGCGGGGATTTGGGACGTGATGATCCCGGCCCCTGTTCCGATTACCGAGGAGTATTTGGATCGGGTCCTCGCGATGGAGAAGGAGTTGTTTGCGATTGAGGTGCCACCCTTAGAGCCTGGGGGCGAGGTGCTCAAGCTCACCAGTGCATTGAGTTTAGCCGACACCGATCGGGTGGCACGGGGTGCGGTAGTCTTGAGGATGATTCCGATCGAAGCTCGATTCTTGGGGATGAAGCAATCGATGGGCAGTTTCTTTGGAACGCTTTTAAGCGAACCTGCGGGTGGCCGACGTGCGATGCGCGTGATGTTGCGATCGCCAGAGCGCAGCGAATCGGAGCAGAAGATGGAGTTGATTGCGAGGGTTCGAGGAGTGGTTGACAAGCATCGCGAGGGATTGGGTAGCAAGAGCCCAGACGACACGGCCGTCACAGGATACTACGTGCTTTTGACGAAGCTTGTCGAGCATGTGGTAGCAGACCAATGGAAATCGTTTTTGGTGGCGGCTTTTGGGATAGGGCTCGCGATGACCATTGCGTTGCGGTCGTTGCAGTTTGCACTCGTAGCGATGGTACCGGCGGTCTTACCGAGTTTGGTGGTTTTGGGCGTGTTAGGGTCTCTAGGAGTCCGGATGAACTTAGGAGCGGCGATGATCGCGGCCGTATCGATGGGATTGGGGGTGGATTCCTCGCTCCATTACTTGTTTCGGTATCGGCAGGAGCGGTCTAGGGGAAGCAGCGTGATGGAGGCATTGGGAGTTTCGCAGAGCGAGACGGGGATGGCGGTATTGATGGCGACTTTGGCGTTGGTGATTGGATTTGGATCGATGGCTGCGAGCGATTTTCTACCGACGGTTGCCTTCGGAACCTTGGCAGCTTGGACGATGCTCGGTGGCCTGATTGGCAACCTCTGCCTATTGCCCGCGCTGGTCACTTGGCTAGAGAGTCGTGGATCATGCTCAAGCGAGGGGTGATCAGCCAGTGCAGAAGACTCTCAGTCCAAGCGTTGCCGCAACTGGACCTCTAAGTTCGACGCTAGCGATTGGAGCTCACTTCGCTCGATAGACTTTAATTCGTCGTCGGTCGACTGGGCCATACCCAAGATTTTTTGCAGTACCCGAATTTCACCGAATAGCTCTCCTAACTCGATCCCTTCCTGGCGTCCTTCCTGGCGTCCTTCCTGGCGTCCTTCCTGGCGTCCTTCCTGGCGTCCTTCCTGGCGTCCTTCCTGGCGTCCTTCCTCA
>CAILTZ010000801.1 GCA_903837255.1 uncultured Pirellula sp.
GGTTGCGGGTGGTGATGATCGCAAGGCTCTTGGCTTGACCGTCGCCGGACGAAAAAATCGCAGGACTCGAACGGACCTCTTGTGCCCGCTCCGCGTCGGCAAACGTCCACTTCTTCTGGCCACTTGCGACATCGTACACAAGCACTTGGCCCGATTGTGTGGGAACCACTGCCAACGAACCGAGCATTGCCGGAGTTGAGCCACTGGGGCCTTCGAGCGAAAGCCCATCGCCTTGGGCCGTTCCCTGTTTCAAATCGATTTTATGAAGCCGACCGTCGCAGCCACCTAGAAGTGCAAAGTGCTCCCAGATCGTCGGAGCCGAACGCAGTTGATCTCCAGTAGAGAATTCCCAAGCTTTACTGCCATCCTCTAGCTTGAACGCAAAGAGCACTCCACCTTCGCTGCTGATGAGCACGAGGTCCTCGTAAAAGTTCGCGCCGCTTGCCATGGCTTGCATGACATCGGCCTCCCAGAGGACCTTGCCGTCCTGGGCGGCCAAGCAATAGATGTGTCCATCGAAATCTCCGAGGATCAACTTGCCGTTGCGATAAGCCATCGAAGCGACAAAGCCGTTCTTGAACGATTGTTTCCAAATCTCCGAGCCGTCGGTGAGCTTCAGGCAGTATACGTTTCCTTCGACATCTGCCAGCCAACACTTACCCTCGGATATCACCGGAGTGCCTTCAAAGCCGGATTTCTCCCAAGACTTCTCCCACAAGAGCTTGGGCTCCTTGGGAAGTTTCCCTGAGACAAAGCCGCTGGAGCCCGAGTCGGCTCGGCTCACGAGCCACTGCTGTGCTATCGCATGGCTTGGGAGAACCACTCCCCAAAAAAGCAGAACACCAAGGCTTAAGGCAATACGAAGGGTATTTTGGATCATGAATGCATAAAAAAAAGGACCCGAGAGAAACTAGCTCTCGGGTCCATTGTAGTACCTAGGGGCAAGGCTCGAAACCTACGATCCCGGCGTTCCCGGTTGGCTTTTTACGGGTGGCCTTATTTAAATCGCCGCGAGCTTACTGCTTGCCTTGCGATGCGGTGACGGCTTCCATAACGCGTTCGAGGTTGAAGCTACCTGGCTTTTGGCGGGGAGGAAATTCCCGGAAGCTCTGGAGCCAATTTCCGACGTAGCCCGCTGCCGGCGCGATCATGAACATGTGCTCGAGGTACCAGCGCTGGTAATCCATGCCGATGTCTTGAGCCAGTTCAAATGGATCCATGCGGAGGTTGACCAACGTCGGAGCCCGAAGGACTTCGAAGGGTTCTTGCCAGACGTGCATCCCGTGAGCTTTTTGAACCAAGAAGGTTGCTTTCCAGTTTCCGTAGCGAAGTGCAGCGACGCTGCCGTCATCGGTCCAGTAGATGAATTCTTTGCGAGGCCAAGGAGCTTCGCCCTTGAGGGCTGGTGCCAAGTCGTAGCCATCGAGGTGAACCTTGTACTCCCGATCACCGATCTTGCGACCTTTGAGCAGATCCTCTTTGACGGTCTTGTCGCCCGCAGCAGTTACAAAGGTTGCAAGCATGTCTTCATGGGCCCCGATGTCGTTGATCACGGTGCCGGGCTTGATCACTCCAGGCCAGCGAATCATGCAAGGGACTCGGTAACCACCTTCCCACTGGGTGTTCTTCTCGCCACGGAACATCGTCGTACCGCCATCGGGCCAAGTAAATGCTTCGGCGCCGTTGTCGGTCGAGTACATCACGATGGTGTTTTGGTCCAAGCCCAGTTCCTTGAGCTTGTCGAGCACGATACCGACTTGGCGGTCGTGTTCGACCATTCCGTCGGCGTAAATACCAAGGCCGGTCTTGCCAGCAACACCATCCTTCAGGTGAGTGAAGATGTGCATCTTGGTCGAGTTCCACCATAGGAAGAACGGTTTGTTGGACTTCTTGGCTCGCTCCATGAAGTCGATGGCTTTGGTGTTGACTTCTTCGTCGATCGTTTCCATACGTTTGCGGGTCAGCGGGCCGGTGTCTTCGATGCGACCGTCTGCAAAGCTGTGGATAACACCGCGTGGTCCAAATTTCTTTTTGAATTCTGGATCCTTAGGATAGTCAGGATGCTCAGGTTCTTCTTCGGCGTTCAGGTGGTAGAGGTTTCCAAAGAATTCGTCAAAGCCATGGGCCGATGGGAGCATATCGTCGCGATCACCCAAGTGGTTCTTTCCGAACTGGCCGGTAACATAACCCTGGTTTTTCAACAGCGTGGCGATCGTTGGATCTTCCTTACGCATCCCCTCAGGCGCTCCAGGCAAACCCACTTTGGTCAGACCGGTACGGATGGGCGATTGGCCAGTGATGAACGCGGCCCGACCGGCCGTGCAGCTTTGTTGACCGTACCAATCGGTGAACAATGCACCTTCTTTACCGATGCGGTCGATGTTCGGGGTTTTGTAACCCATCATCCCTTGGTTGTAGGCACTGACATTGAACTGACCGATGTCGTCACCCCAAATCACAAGGATGTTGGGTTTGCTCTGCTGAGCTTGGACCGGGGCCTGCAAGCAGGCCAGGAGGCAGCAGGCGGCTGCCATCCAACGCATAAAACTAGCTACTGATTTCATGAAGTTCACTTCTTCGTTGCGTGATAGAGGAAACACCATTACCGGCCTACGGTGGCAGCCCAGCCTAGCGTCATAGCCTAGCGTGGCGACCTAAAGAGGGGCGGCATCCGCCATGCAGTATGCTAATTCCATTCGAAAACGCAAGCGGGACAAGGGGCCTCGGAGTAAAAACCACCAGTCCGGGCCACAGCGGCAAAGCTCGAAGCAATGTCTTTAGAGGGTAATCGACTGCAAGACGCGAACCATGTCTCGGTCGAACTGACCGCGAGTCATGACGGTATCGAGCCCGAGTTCGCTGGCTGCATCGAGTTGGTCAGCAAAAACGTGCGATCCGTAACCGAGCCACTTGGACTGTGGCGAAACTTCCCGAACCCTGGGCAACAATCCAGCAAGATCCAGACTTGCAAGCCCCAGGTCGACGATGATCATCCTCGGTAGGCTTTCCCCTAGTGATTCTGGCGAGAAAGCTTGTGCGTTGCGAAGGACCTTGAGCGTCACACCCGCCTGCTTGCAGGCCGAGGAGATCTTCGACTGGAACATCAGGTCATTTCCGACAAATAAAACCGTCGGTTGCTCGTTGGTGGGTTCCATGGCTTTGGCTCAATCTCCTGAGATTGCTTCTTGGTAAATCGAGGAGATCGTACCACTTTGAGGATCGACACTGGCCTCGGCATAGGATTCATCGGTTTCCCAAATTCTGACTCGGGTGGCCTGAGCACCGCTTCCGGCCAAGATCACCGGGCAAGCCTCTTCGAGCAGGTACTTGGCCATGTTCTCGGCCGTCGGATTGTAGGGGAGGATGAACATCCGGCTCGGGGTAACCATTTTCAATGCGTTGATCGCGTTATGGTCATCTTGGCAGATCAGAAAACTGTGGTCCCAGTGCTCGTCGAGCCAGCCCTTGCACCGAGTCTTGAGATCGGAGAAGTCGATCACCCGACCGACGGCGTCTTGGGTGTCGCTTGAGACAAAGAAATCGCACACATAGTTGTGTCCGTGAAAGTGCTCGCACTTGCCGCCGTGGCCAAAAAGCCTGTGGCCAGCGCAGAACTTGATGCGACGCATGATGGTGAGGCTCATTGAGTGCGGCTCCGTGGAGTGGGTAAGTCAAATGCTGGGTTTGTGAAGCTTAGGGTTGTCTTGGTGGCGTTGGTTGTCTCGCTGTGTCTTTTTTTCCAAGTTTGCCCTCATGGCAGCTTGGAGGTCGACTCCGGTTTGGTTTGCCAGGCAGACCAGGACAAAAAGCACGTCGGCCATCTCGTCTGCAATATTGTAGGACGGATCGCTTTTTTTAAAGCTCTGATCCCCGTAGGTTCTAGCGAAAATCCTCGCAAGCTCCCCGACTTCCTCCATCAAGATGGCCAAATTGGTCAACTCCGAGAAATAGCGAACCCCGAAAGTGTTGATCCACTGATCCACGGTCTTCTGCAAGTCAGCAAGCGTGAGTGGCTCTTGCGGATTCTCCATGGCGGATAACTAACCCAACAAGGTAAGGGAATCAGCCCTCAGAGATGGAGGCTAGTCGTCGTCGTTCGGCGGTCGATTCATCATGCCAGTGAAAGTCATTGATGTCGTCTTGCCCCATCTGCCAAGTGAAAAAAGCTCGGCGTTGGTCGATCGAGGTTGGAAAATCGACGATCCCTTCATGAGCCGATCGCAGAATCACCCCGAGACGTTCCAGTTCGCTGATGTATTCATCCAGATGAGCCGCTTGGGAAGCTAGCTCTTTTTGCATCTCGACAATTTCTTGATCGTAAACTTGAAACCGTGCCTTACCCTGGTGGCTTCGCAGCATCCTTCGCAGGTGAGATTTCCGATCGGTAAGCTCGCGATGAGACAACGAGATGTCGGCCACGATCAGTCGCAACAGGGGCAACATCGAGCGAGCTTGTTCGAGCGAAAAATTGGAAGTTGTGGCGGGCACGAACCTGACCTTTTTTTGGGGCTCAATTTTTAAGGGCTCAAAGTTTGGAATACAACGACGCGTAGGAACCCCTAACCTCTGTGACAATAACCAGAAACCAGAGGTTCGGATAGCTCATTTGCGAAACTCTTGCTGCACACCTGTCAAATTAGCGGCCTTAATAACCGGTCTGTTTGAATTATAGGAAGGTAATTACTTCTTTTCGCGAAAGGACCTTTCAAAAAAGGGGTTTGGGGCTTTGGCGGAACTAGCCGCGGAAACCGTGGATAGTTAGACTGGGGTCATGATTGGTCCTATTTTTCAACGTGAAACCGCTGTCTTACCAAGGCGTCCCCGGCACTTTGCCGCGAGGGTTGTTTTTTTGGTGATGGTTTTTGCGATTATCAGCACAACTTGGTTGCTGCTGGCCGGGGTGCAACCTGTCCAAAACGCGGGGGATTTGGCCCGCTTTGGAGTCCTGATTTTTCAGCTGATCGCTCCATTTCAATTATTTGTCCTGATGTTCCTCGGTGCACTGGCTGGTGTAACGGCAGTAAGCCACGAGAAGGACAAGCAGACGCTGACGCTCTTGCTGATGACTTCGCTGAGCAACTCCGAGGTGGTTTTGGGAAAGGTTGGTTCGGGGCTCCTTTGGGCATTCAATGCGATGCTTTCGGTCGCTCCGATTCTGTTCCTGCCCTGTCTTCTCGGAGGTGTCTCGCTCGAACAGGCTGCCAGCGCCGCTTTGATCACCGCATCGACGATCATTTTGACATGTAGCCTGGGGGCAACCGTTGCGTTCTGGCGTGAGAAGACCTTCCAAGCCATCGCCGTGACGCTTTTGTCGGTGGCCATTTGGCTGGCGGCAGGCGAAGCCATCCGCTTTGGTTCGGTTCCAGGAATCTCTTCTCAAGCCTCCACGGTCATCAGTCCGGCCTCCTCGCTCATCAGTCCGATCCGTGCGATCTGGCAAGTGGCACAGCCGATCCCGAGGTCCACGGCCAATTCGCCATTTGGCGTTTGGGAACAAGCACTTCTGAGCTCCTCGGTGCTATTGTGTGGGGCTGTGTTGCTCATGGGCTTATCGATCCTGAGGCTTAGGGTTTGGAATCCAAACCGTGAGCGGCGCAAGGTCTCTGCGGAGTACTCTGATGAGTTAGCCGTGGCCGAACCAACCCTGGAGGCTGTTGGTGCTCAAGCGGCTCCTGCGGGGCGAACGATCAAGTCGTGGAAGAGTCGCGACCCGAGATCGATGTGGTCGAATCCAATCTTATGGCGTGAGATGCGGACGTGGGCTTACGGCAAAAAAGTTCTCATCATTCGCGTGGCGTATCTGATCTTGGCTGCTTGCGTGGCGTTTGGGCTTTTTCAAATCGCTCGTAACGACGCCGGCTTGATGGCGGATCGAGGCTATCAAGAACAACTCGTGGCCCCCTCGGTGACGGTATTGGCACCGCTCGTGGTCTTTTCTCTGATTTTGATCAATGCATTGGCTGTCAACTCGGTGACCAACGAGCGCGACGCAGGTGCCCTCGATCTGCTTTTGGTAACGGAAATCACTTCGGTCGATTTCATCTTTGGCAAGATCCTCGGGGTCTTGTACGTTATGAAAGAGATGGTGCTTGTACCGATCCTCATGCTGTTTATCCCCTGGTTCTACGGGGGGCTATCCACGGAGAACTTGATCTTTTCGATCATCGCGTTGTTGGTGATGGACATTTTTGTTTGCATGCTCGGAATCCACTGTGGGATGATTTATTACCAAAGCCGGGCAGCGATTGGCACAAGCCTCGGGACGGTCTTTTTTCTTTTCCTCGGTGTAGCGACTTGTATGCTGATCATGCTGATGTTTCGCGGATCCTTTGGACGGCAGTTGGCTCCATTCCTCATGATCATCCTCGGTGGTGGTACTGGGTTGTACTTGGCCATCGGCAATCGAAACCCATCCCCGGCCATCACCCTGACCTCGTTTTTACTGCCGTTTTTGACCTTCTTTGCGATCACGAGTTTTATTCTCAGAGATCAAGAGCTAACGGTTTTTTCGACCGTGGTCGTCTCGTATGCTTTTGCAACCGCCGCGATGCTCATCCCCGCCTTGAGCGAATTCGAATTCGCGTTTGGACGTGGCAAGATGCAGCAGGAAGAGTAACTTGGAATTAGGCGAGATCCGATGCTGGGATGCTTGCCGACGAGAGTCCGGCTTGGGCTAGAAAATTGCCGAGGATCGCATAGCCGTGCTCGGTCAGGATCGACTCGGGATGGAACTGAACTCCGAAGACCGGATGCTCCCGATGCTCGACGACCATGATCGTTCCATCGAGTGTCCATGCCGTAGGGGCAAGACAATCTGGAAGGGTCTGCGAATCGATCACCAGCGAGTGATAGCGTCCGACCTGAAATTTCTCGGGCAGACCGGCCAACAGCCGATGGCTGGTGTGCCGTATCCAGGAGGCTTTGCCGTGCATGGGTTCTTTGGCTCGAACGATCCGACCGCCGAGGGCTTGGCCGATGGCTTGGTGTCCCAAGCAAACGCCTAGGATCGGAATTGAACTGCAAAAACGACGGATGACTTCCATCGAGCAGCCGGCATGATCTGGATCTTTCGGGCCTGGGGAAATGAGGATCGCCGAGGGTTTGAGTCGGGCTACCCCATCGCATCCGATCGAGTCGCTGCGGAGGACCAAGGTGGGGTGTCCGAGACGCTGCAGGTATCGGTCGAGGTTGTAGACAAAGCTATCGTAATTATCCAGCAACAGGATCATGGTTTGCGTGTCGCTTGAAGGCCTGCGTCGAGCAGTTCGATGATCCGGTCTGGATCGTAAACGCAGCCACCCCAGGTCCCCCCGCTGGCGCTTTGCAAGGCGGCCCAGAGGCGGGTGTCGGTCGGTAGCCGAGGGTCCGCCGAGAGTCCTGGATGGGTTGCACGGTTGGCCAGGATTTCCGCTCCTCGCTGGGGTGAAAATCTCGCTCCATCGGAACCGACAAAATCGACACTTGCGTTTAAGCTCGTTCGGTCGATGAGGATCTCGATGAGGTCACCATCTTGGATTTTGCCGACTGGGCCTCCGGCGAGAGCCTCGGGGCCCACATGTCCGATGCAGGCTCCGGTGCTCACGCCTGAAAAGCGAGCGTCGGTGATGACCGCAACATGCTTGCCGTATTCGAGGTATCGCAGGGCGCTGGTCAGTTGATAGGTTTCCTCCATTCCCGTGCCCATCGGGCCGCATCCGATGAGCACCGCGATATCGCCAGCTTTGAGCGGGTTTGGATGTTGGCCTTTGGCCGCCGCGACGGCTTGTTTCTCGGAAGTAAAAACGCGAGCTGGACCCAATTTGCGGTACACACCATCGGGATCGATCACGCTCGGATCGATCGCAGTGGATTTGATGACCGAGCCTTCGGGTGCGATGTTTCCTTTGGGAAAGCAGACGGTGCTAGTCATTCCCATCCGCTTGGCGCTCGACGGTGGAATGATGACTTGGTCTGGATCGACACCATCGCGTGCCTTGAGGATTTCTCGCATGGCTCGGCGACGCGGGGAGTCTTTCCAGCGATCGAGGATTTGGTTCCAGGTCATCCCGGTGACGGTTTTGCATTCGCACTTGGCGATCCCTAGCTCGCGAAGGTGCCACATGATTTCTGGGACACCGCCGGCCAGGAACAGGCGGATTGTCGGGTGGAACTGAGGCCCATTGGGCAAGACATCTACGAAGCGACTAATCTTGCGATTCAGTTCGGTCCAGGTTTCTAGGCTTGGCCGCTCAATGCCCGCAGCGAAGGCGACGGCCGGGATGTGGAGCAGCAGATTGGTCGAGCCCCCGCAGGCCGCATGCACAGCGATCGCATTGTGAAAAGAGTCCTCGCAGAGGATGTCGGAGAGTTTGGCTTTGCGTTGATGCTGGTCCCAAAGGATCTTGGCCGATTGACGTGCGATATCGAGCCAGACTGGTTGACCGCTAGGTGCAAGTGCTGCATGCGGGGCGGTCATCCCTAGGGCTTCTGCGATGACTTGGCTGGTCGCTGCGGTACCGAGGAACTGGCAACCGCCTCCGGGTGAACCGCAAGCTCGGCAACCTGCCGCAGAGGCTTCCTCCAGGGAGATCATGCCATTGGTGTACCTAGCGCCGATCGTTTGGACTTTACCCAGATCCTCTTCGGGGCCTTGCTCGTTGCGTGCAGGTAGGGTCACACCTCCGGGTACAACGACGCTCGGGAGATTCGAGACTCCGGCCAGTGCGATCATCATGGCCGGTAGCCCTTTGTCGCAGGTCGCTACACCCATGACGCCTCGACGGGTTGGTAACGATCGGATCAATCGGCGAAAGACGATCGCCGCATCGTTGCGATAAGGGAGCGAGTCGAACATCCCTGTGGTGCCTTGGGTTCGTCCATCGCACGGATCGCTGACGTAACCGGCAAACGGAACCCCGCCGTTTTCGTAGAACCACTCGGCCGCTGCCCGCACCAACAATCCAACTTCCCAGTGACCGGTATGGTACCCAAGCGCGATCGGGTGGCCGTCTTCGGCACGCATTCCACCCTGGGTACTCAAGAGCAAAAACTGTGGCCCGAGCATCTTTTTCGGGTCCCAACCCATCCCAGCGTTTTGGGTCCAACCGAAAAGATCTCCGCTGGACCACGTGCGAAGCATTTCGTCGGTCAGGGGCAAAGAGCCTTGTGGGCCTGAGCCGGCGGTATTCAGTGCGACATCGCTTCCGGCGTTTTCCAGAAAGGCTTCGAAATCAAACGCTCTAGACATGGGGTCGATCCAAGTGGTGATCAGGATTCAGGTCATCGCAAAGGGAGCCAGAAATCGCTCTCGTTGTCAATGAATAATTGATAATTGATAATGGATAATGGATAATTGGCAATGGATACTGGAAACTCCAGCCGCTCGTTCATCCCGTCGGCTAGCTCCTAGACGCGGATCTTGTAGTAGGGGGTTTTGCCGTAGGGTGGGTCGAGCGGCAGTCCTGCGCAACCCATCATCGAACATGGGGGTCGTCCACTTCAAAAATCCCAAGCCCAAAGCGGACCGCTAATGGACGCTGATGGACCGCTGATGGAGCAGCCAAGCAGCCTTACGCGCGGTCGCCCCCCTCATCCCCCCCGCCCCTTCTCCCCCGTCAAAGCCCGGGGGCGAAGGGGGGCCAAGCGAACGGGATGTTCACCATCAGCGAATATTAGTGTTCATCAGCGGTTTCAATCTCTGACCGCTGATGGAGCAGCCAAGCGATTGGGATGTTCACCATCAGCGAATATTAGCGTTCATCAGCGGTTTCAATCTCTGACCGCTGATGGAGCAGCCAAGCGGATGGGATGTTCA